>CAZFKK010000168.1:0-6481 GCA_964519735.1 uncultured Taibaiella sp. | reverse complement strand
TGCTCTGGGTAGCGCTGTGCTGCCGTCTTCCCAGATGTGACCCGATCCTCCCTGACTAATGGCATCCAATAATAAGGTGTCGGATGTGCATTCCCCGGAGCCCTGCACCGTTGTATTAATATACTGAGTTGAATAGTCAAATACCACTTTAAAGGTGTCGACACATTCATCAAACATACAAGGCGAGTTTACCTGGTAGCTCACCCAATACGTACCTGACTTGTCTATTTGACGCGTAGCTCCGCTACTCCCATCGTCCCATTGATAATTCATGCCGGACGAATGATGAGCAGCCAGCAGAAAATTGGGGACACAAAAGGCGGTATCGGAACGCGAACGATAGACCTGTCTTCGTGTGGCTATAGCGGCATAATTAGGTAAACCGAAAATCAGTCTTGTGCCACTCGCGAGCGAAAAATCTGCTGTTTCGTATTGACAGGCACTGCCTGCAAGGTTGGGTTGATGGATAACACTCAACTTGCTGCTGTTAGAAATGCCGCAATAAACTTTCCCGTCCGGCCCTCTCTTTATGGCATACACCTCCTCCCGGGCAACCTGGGTCTTAGTATGCGCCATGGTCAGCGAATCCCCGGAAGAAAGATCGAATTGCCACACGCCGGGTACCGTATGTATGCCTGTATAAAGCTTGGAATTATCGGAAGAAAACGTCAGGCCGTAATAGACTCCGAAAACGTAAAAGGGGGCCACGACAGGGGATATATAAAAAGTATCCAGTACAATGGGACGATTGACCGTTCCGTTGTCCGGATTAAAATCATAAAGAATGAGCTTGTCCTGGGCAATTGCCAGTTTGTTACGGTCGGGGCTAAACTCCATATTTCCTGCGTAATCCCGGTAATACAGCAGCTTTTTTGGCGCGAGTCCCGGGGAGAAAACAGGGCGGACATCAATGCCATTGGTGGTAATATGATAGGCCTTAAACGCGTTGTCTGTGCGGGAGACCACCAGAAGCCAAATATCACAATCGTTACCCGATATTGCCGACATATGCTCCGTGAGGAAGGAATCGAGGGGTATCCCTTTACTGCCGCTCTCTACATCCCCCAGGCCGTTATTTAAGCTCATGTCCACAATGCTGTAATAAAGGAGGCCGAGTACCGAAGTGTCTGTGATGAGCCCACCCAGCGAGAAAACATAATATTTAACTTTACTCCCCGGCATGGGAACAATAACAGCCCCCTGGCTGGTACTGGCGGTAATATTAATAAGCTGCCCGGGCAAATTTCGGCCGTTAAGCATCGTATCGTTATTGCGGTGCCAGACAGAAGTGCCATCAGTGTAAAATAATAACCGGCCATTGGTATCGCATATGGAGGCACAACCCTCCGTGGTATTAATAGCAGTAGTAATCGGGCGCGGCGGCTGGCTATTAAAATCTATGCCAGCCTTGTCGCCAAATGCCCAAACATTGTCGTATTGCGCATGGCTTTCCACTCCACACGCTATCAATATAACCGCGATTAAAATTGCTACATAACAGCATCTGAATGTCATCTTACCCATACCCGTTGGAATTTCAGGTGACCTGGTCCTGGAATCCAGAGACGAAATATACTGTAAATATAAACTTTATATTCTTAGCGGTCCCTGCATCCACCAGGACAATAATTAATGCATTTTCACCACCTTAGCGATCTTCAACAGGTTGGCATTCTGATCCTGAACCTGCAAAAAGTAGATTCCTTCCGCTAAACCTTTTAAAGTCATCTCTTTAGCATTTTGTTCCTGGCGAACCATCTTCCCTTCAATATTGAACAGCGAGAGGTGGGTGACCACAGGAGCAGTGATGTAGATCACTTCTCTTGCCGGATTGGGGTAAACCGCTACAGCGCCGGAAAGGTAATGGGGGGAAGCAATAGAGGTGACGTTGGTCACTTCATAAACTTCCGAGGTATCCGCACAATCGTTTTCATTGGTGACGACCACTTGATAGAAACCGTTTACAAGCACCTGGTATTTACTTTGTGTGGCACCAGCTATAAGCTCCCCGTCGAGTAACCATTGGTAAGTTTTGTAGGGTAACGTAGTTCCTAATTCCCGTTCGTTCACGGTGATTTCAGGCTTTACCAAGTCGATCCAGTTAAGTACGAAGGTGTCAATCCGGGAATGGCAGGAGTCTGTACAGTAAACCCAGTAGGTTCCGCCGGTAGTAATACTCCTTTTCGCCTCTTTACTGCCGTCATTCCATTCATAGGAAGAGTAACCAGGTGCAGCAGTCAGCACCAACCCGCTTTCCGGCAAATAGCAGAGAAGCGTATCCAGCGCTAACTGTGTCACGGTATCCGCGGGAAAGGGATAAACAACTTCGCTGCCTAATCCGAACAGAGAACGGGTACCGTCCAGCAATGAAAACGCTGAGTCTTCATACTGGCATGCAGCGCCATCCAGATTGGGATAGTTGATGCGGCCGATCACCGATCTTCTGCCGGTCTGGAACGTAGGATCGTCGATATAGATGACCTCCTTGTAGCTGCGCAAAGCTGACATTTCAGAAGAACCGAAGTTTTTCGTGGCGACAGTCTTCACAGAATTAACAATGGCAGCAGAATCGTAGGTGCTCACATCAAATTGAAATAGGCCCAGGCCGTTCATTACCGAGGATACTACGTATAGCTTGGAATTGTCAGGAGAAAAACAAACGCCATTGGGCGTGAAAAACATATATTGAGCGCTATCCATAATTACGATCGACTGACTAGCCTTACCGGTAGCGGGATCAAACCGGGCGATGGCCGCACCATTACATGAGGTGTAAGCTATACCCCAATCCATAGCCGAGGGGCTGGAGGTTACAGCGATTGTTTTACGATCGGGGGAGACCGCCATAGATCCGGAAGCATATGCGGTGTATCCTGGTATATCATTGGGAATTCCCCTTATGGCTGTTTCTCCGGTGCGGGAAACGACCGGGGTGTGTTGCACGCCATTCCGGGTAATATGAAATGCTATAAATTCAGGTTTACCAAGTGCGTGTACTACCAGCCATACATCGCAATTATCGCCCGGGATAGCCATCATACTCTCACTTAGTGAATCTGAATAAAGCACGACGTTTTTCCTGGACGCTTCGATGTCGCCCAGCCCTGATTGCAGGTTCATATCAACCACTGAATAGAATAGCGCCCCGTTTTTATACGAGTTGTTTTCGCCATCAGGGCTGTTGGTCATACCCATTAGGGAAAAAAGATAGTACTTGCCCGGGGCGTCTATAACCGGAACAATACAAACCCCCTGGAGGGTCGACAGCCCCCAGACACCACTGCCATTCCCTTTCAGGTTGTCGCCGTTAGGCATTATCTGGTGATGTGCATTCCAGCAACTCTTGCCATTAGAGTAAAAAAGTAGCTTGCCGGTTACGGGATCTGCAACAGAAGCAAATCCTTCGTTGCCGGAATTACTGTTGCCGCCATATTTACTCATCCCCGTTTTAATAGGTACGGGCATCCCGTTATTGAAGTCGATACCGGCACTGTCTCCGAAAGCCCACACACTATTGGCCTTAAGAAACTCCGGCCGTTGATTATAATAAGGATTTTGCGTTTGTGTATATGCCAAATAGTTAACGGACAAAAGCAACAAAATAGTTAAGTATACATTTTTTAGTATCATAATCAAATGTTTATAAAGTTAAATGAAAAATTGGAAGATGCTTTTGTATCGACCAGGCAACCCTTTACAAGATATGGGGCAAATTTCCATAATTTTGTACCCTACCTCATTCTATAGCCAAAATTAAAGTGCTTTACCGGGAAGAAAATAGGCATTAATACTTATTTTTCCGGATAAAACAGGTGCTTAGTTATAAAAATGCAAATAGTTGTTAGCTAATTCAAACAGTAGCAGGTTGCTAGATTTAATGTTTTTGGATGATATATTTAAGTAGGTGTCTACATAGGATTTTGTGCCCAGCCACTCTGTTACTGCTATTCGTCATGACGATATGTGTACCGGTATTTACAAGCGTTGCCCAGGGAAAATCCGCCTTGTACCGGAGCAACCTGGAGGCCTTTTCATTGGCTTATGGGGACACTGCCGCGATAGCGAACCTGATCCAAGCGGGAAGAACGAAACGTGCTGATTTGGATTTTGACAGTGCCGTTTATTTCATGAAGCAGGCATTGTTCGGAAGCAGACAGCGCGCTTATGCTCCCGGAATTGCACTAGCTTTATTCCATTTAGGAGGCATCTATGAGCATCAGGCAAAATTTCTTCAGGCAAAAGATTACTTCCTGGAAGCATTACCTTATTGCCGGTATCTTATTCGGGAAGATCCTGTTTTATGGTCTAAAGTAAATTTGTGCCTGGGACAAGTAAACGCCGAGCTTGGTTGGAGTGACTCCAGCATATACTACTATCAGCAGGTATTGGACTTTTTGCGTAAAGGCGGTGTCCGGGATACAGTGGTACTTTACACCGTGCACTTAATGCTATCTAATACCTTTATGGATAAATCCATGTATGATCAGGCATTGACCTATGCAAGAACGGCCGAAAAGTTTAGCATGGCAATAAAGGATTCGTTGAACCTGGCAATGATTTATAATAACATAGGGATAATTTATAAACAGAAACAAAACGACGACTCTGCCCTGTTTTTTTTAGATAAGGCCATTCAACTTGCACGAAACGGGGGATACAAAGGTGGTAGAAACCTGATACCTAATGCTTACTGCTATATTGGTGTACTTTACTTCGACAAGGATAATGTCCAGGTCGGTATGCGGTATTTTGATTCGGCAGTAGCGGCGGACAGGCGAGGAGCGGACGATAATCCTATCCTGCAACAATGCCTGGGCTGGGCCCACTTAAAGTTGGGTAATTACCGTACTGCGAGGAAACATCTGGAGCAAGCGGTTGCGCTTAACAGCAAGAGCGGTAGTTTAAGAAAGAATATGTATGTTTATATGCATTTGGCCAATGCTTATGATCAATTAGGGTACAAGGATTTGACTATCAAAACGCTGAAAAAATATGCTGCAATAAGGGAGGAATTCCTTGATGAAGAAAAAATAAATAGTATTAATCAACTGGAAGTTGAAAACCGTGTTATTGAAAAAGACAAAATTCTGCTGGAGCAACAACTTCTTCTTAAAGACAAAGAGGTGAAAATAAGGGATCAGAATTTTTGGATCTTTGTGCTATCTTTAAGCGGATGTTTCTTATTGATAGTGATGCTGAGCAGGCATCGAGCCAAACGGAAAGCTGTCGCTGAACAAGAACGGAACCTCGAGCAGCTAAAGCAAATAGAACACCTGAATTCCCGTATGGAGGGCGCTTCTGAAGAACGGGAGCGCATAGCCCGTGAGTTGCATGATGGCGTCCATGTGTTGCTTTCTGCTGCCAGGATGACCTTTTCCTCCCTGGGAAAGGAACATAGCCACCTTTCTGATGCAGTTACCTATAAGGATGGCATGCAATTGCTCCAGGAGGTACGCCAGGAAGTACGTAACATTACCTACCAGTTGGTGCCGGAATTACTGGTACGCCAAAGTCTTCCGGCTGCCTTGCAGGCGCTGTGTGAGCTGATTCAAAAAGGTACCGGTATTTCGATTGCTATACAATCCTTTGGTTCTTTTAAGCATTTAGATACGCAATACGCCTATGCCGTCTACCGGATTTTACAGGAGCTTTTGCATAATATAGTGAAACATGCACAAGCCACAGAAGTACTGGTACAGCTTATGCTGCGAGAGGGCATGCTGCATCTTACCGTAGAAGATAATGGTAACGGTTTCGAAACAGAAAAATCATACGCAGGTATGGGTCTGGCCAATTTAAAGGCAAGGGTGGCACAATGGAAAGGTTCTCTTTTCTTTAACTCAGAACCAGGAATGGGTACTACGGTAGAAATTGAATTTATAACAGATAATCCCACAGCGGAGGTTAACCCGACAGATCATGACAATAACTGAACCGATTAAAATTGCTATTGTAGATGACCACCCTTTGCTCATTAAAGGCCTGCTAAGTGTATTGAGTCATTTCCCGGATATTGTTGTAACGGCAACTTATCAGAATGGCACTGAACTATGGAAAGGCCTGCAGGAAGCACAACCCGATGTGCTGTTACTTGACATCCAGTTGCAGGGACAGATGGGCGATGAACTGGCAGCCGGTCTGCGTCATTCTTATCCCGGTATCGGGATATTGGTACTGACCAATATGGAAAATGAATATTATATCAAAGCTATGCTGGACAACGGTGTGGCCGGATATGTATTGAAAAGCAGCGAGGAGGCTATTCTGTTGGAGGCCATAAAGATGGTGCGCAGGGGGCAGTTCTATTTTGATCCGGCGATCAGGAAACAGGTAGCAAAAGTACAAGGAAATGCGGATCAGCAATCCGTACTGACCAGGAGAGAGAAGGAAATTTTACAATTAATAGCTGCCGAATTGAGTAGCCAGGAAATAGCCGATAAACTTTTCATCAGCAAAAGAACGGTAGATAATCATCGTTTGA
>CAZFKK010000167.1:5744-6506 GCA_964519735.1 uncultured Taibaiella sp. | reverse complement strand
CCGCGGCTGAACTTTGGGGTGGCCCGTTATTTCCTCAAACCGGACCAAAATGTCCAGGTATTGGCCGAGCTGGGTTTTGACCTGACTACGGACGGAAAGCGGAACACCCTTATCGCTTCTAAGCCGATAAGTATCGATCCCCGCCTGGGCCTTGAAGCCAGTTATAAAAATACTTTATATGTCCGGGCTGGTGTGGGTAATTTTTACAGTGCCCTGGATAATGCTGATACGAATAATATAAAGAAATATACCGTATTCCAGCCCTCCGTAGGTGTTGGCTTTAAATTGAAAAATTTTTCTGTGGATTATGCTTTTACCAGTTTGCAGATGCAGGAAAATCCATTAATGTCCCATATCGTATCTATACGTCTTGATATATTTAAAGCCAGGAAGTCCGGAGAGGCTGACGAAGCGGAGGGTACCGGACAATAAGTATTTTTGTACCCGAATGCAGGTTAAACGAAGAATGGAATGGGCAGATCATATAAGGTCCATGAAAAACGTAAAATTATTAAACAGTAACGGATGAAAACAGCTCAATTGCTCCTGAGAATAAAGGCCTCCTTGGCAGTAGTGATCTGTGCAGGTTTATTATGGCCGCAGGCTATGATGGCACAGCCCTTTGGTAATGAATGGATCAATTTCAATAATACTTATTATAAGTTCAATATAGGTTCGGAAGGAATTTACCGCATCACCAAAGCACAATTGGATGCATTGGGTAGGTCCGCTGCTACAGGGAATCAATTGGCTATTTTCAGG
>CAZFKK010000167.1:0-5734 GCA_964519735.1 uncultured Taibaiella sp. | reverse complement strand
TAACAAGCCCCTTTCTACAAGCGAAGGCTGGATTGATTATATTGAGTTTTATGCGACCGGGGCAGATGGAAAAATGGACAGGGAACTTTATCCCAATCCTGCATTTCAGCCTAATGAGTCGCTGAATCTTATTTCAGATACTGCTTACTATTTTATTACTTACGATAACACTACCCATCAAAGGGTACAGGAGTTTAACAATACCATACCCAACCCTGCGCCTGCTTCCGCACCTTATTGCTGGGTAGTGGCCAAACCCGGATCGAACCCGCGTGGTTTCTTTAACGGGGGACAATCCCATAATATGGCAGTTAAAGATGGCTTTTTCCTGTCTTCGGATTTTGATTTGGGGGAAGGTTATTCTTATACGGGCTTAGGATACCGGCAAGAGGTATATATTAGTACGCCTGAGGTATATAATAGTGGACCTAATGCCACCCTTTCTTTTGCTGTTGTCGGTCATAGTTTGTCAGTATTGCAGCATTTTGTTTCCATTGCTGTCAATAGTAATACCGTTTTTAATGGTAGCTCCAGCAATTTTGATATACTCAGGAATAATGCCCCAGTGCCCCTGACGCAACTTTCGGCTAACAATTCTATTGTTATTAGGGATAGGGACAGCGGTAACTTTTACCTTCCTGATTTATCCATCCGTTACCCCAGAACCTACGATTTCTCAGGGAATTTCAGTCAGACTGCGTCTTTTGAAATTCTTGCAGGACAGCAATACCTGGTGGTCGAAAATTTCAATACGGGTGGCCCTCCCCGTTTGTATGATCCTGCCAATGGTAAGGTATATAACAATGCTGCCATAGAGGGCGGCAGGGTTAGATTTTACTTGGATAACAGCACTTCCAGCCGCAAATTGTTTTTAAGCAGCGTTAGTGCCATAACCAACCTGAGCAATTTTAAACGGGTACAGTTTCGTGATTACAGCAGCGGGCAGAACCAGGGAGATTTTATATTACTTACCCATAAAGATTATATCCAGGCCAGCCCTGCTTATGTAAATGACTACAGATCCTACCGGAGCAGCAGTGCCGGTGGCGGTTATACCCCGGTGGTTGTGGATGTGACGGAGCTTTATGACCAGTTTGGATATGGAGCAGAATATCATCCGATCGGCATCCGCAGGTTTGTGGATTATGCACTTAAAAGCTGGATGGTGCAGCCCCGTTTCCTGTTTATCGTAGGTAAAGGGGTGGACTACCCCTCTTATATGAGGTACCAGCAGACCGCGAGCCAATATTCTTATTCCCCGGTACCCACCTGGGGGGAGCCGGGTTCGGATAATTTGTTTTCTTCTTTTAATAACAGTCAAAAACCACTACTCGTCACGGGGCGGCTGTCTGCATGGAACAACCAGGAGATCGGAGACTACCTGGAAAAAGTAAAATCATTTGAAGCGGCGATAAAGCCTGCGGCGATACCGACCATTGCTTCCGAACTATGGAAAAAGAAAGCGCTACATATTGCAGGTGGGTCGACATTAAGTCTTCAGACCCATCTGGTAGCTTCTTTGAGAGAATGCCAGAGAATTTTTGAGGATACATTAATCGGCGGAGAAGTGGTGGCTATAGCCAAAACCAGCACGAACGCCGTAGATCCGGTGAGTAATGCCACTATAGATTCGATGATCAACCAGGGGTTGAGCTATGTTTCCTATTACGGACATGGGTCTTCAGCCGGCTTTGACTATAACCTCAACTCACCGGAATCGTATCATGCCAAACCCCGTTTTCCGGTTTTTTCTTCATTTGCCTGTGCCGTGGCCCAGATATTCGGCCTGACGCAGAACAAGACGATCAGCGAAAAGTATATACAAGCGCCAAATGGAGGATCTATTGTTATGATAGCGGGTAATAACTCCGGTTGGACAGGTACTCTGCCCACCTATATGCAGAACCTGTACCGCAGTTGGAGTTACCGGAATTATGGAAAGACCCTGGGGGAGCAATACCAGCAGAATATTATGTTTTTGCAGGATAACTATACGGATGACTATATGGATATTCATACCCAGACCATATTGTTCCAGGGCGACCCGGCATTACCATTATACAATCCTGATAAACCGGATTATGCGGTAGAAGAATCCGGGTTGACCTCCAGCCCGGTGAATATCACTACGGCCAATACCAGCTTCGAACTGAAAGCCGTGATCAGTAACCTGGGTAAAGTAATCGGGGACAGTGTGTGGGTGAAAGTAAGCCAGACCCGTTCGGGAAATGCGACTATAGTTTATGCAGACTCTGTGAGAATATCCTTGAGGAACAGCCTGGATACCCTTTATTTCCAGATCCCTATTGATGCCAAGCTGGATATCGGGATGAACAATTATACGGTCAGGATGGATGCCTTGGAGGAGTATGAAGAGCTCTCCGAACAGAATAACCAGGCTACCTTGCAGGTCTTTATTTATTCTGATAACCTGGTGCCGGTCTATCCCAAAGAATTTGCCATTGTGCACCAGCAAGGTATTACCCTGAAAGCCTCTACCCTTAACGCATTTGCAGGCAGCAGGCGCTACCTGCTTGAAATAGATACTACCGAGCAATTCAACAGCCCTTTGAAGCAAAGCACGGAGGTGATCAGTAAGGGCGGTGTGATCAGGTGGACGCCAATACTTACCTATCAGAACGAGGTGGTGTATTACTGGCGGGCAACAGCCGATTCTTTAGTCAATGGCGAGAACAACTGGACCAGCAGCTCCTTTGTTTACCTGGCTAACGGCTCCGATGGCTGGAACCAGTCCCATTATTTTCAATACCTGAAAGATGGTTATGAAGCCATGCAATTGTTGCCTTCCGACCGGAAATTCCGCTTCAGCCCCAGGACAAATACGTTTAAAGCAGAAGATAAGGTCATTTATTCCGACCTTAATGACTATCATAACGTACGTCAATCCATAAATGACGCTATTTTTGATAATTGGGGTTGTGCTCATACCGGCGCTGTACAAATCGTGGTTATAGATTCGATAACAGGATTACCCTGGCTTAACGCCTGGGAGGGTACGGGAGGTTCCGCGCCTAAATGTGTCGCTAACCCTGCGCCGGATTTCAAACGGCAGATGTTCGAGTTCTATACCAATACGCTGGAATCGCGTAACAATGCGATCAGGTTTATAGACAGCATCCCTAATGGAAATTATATCATGATCAAAAACCTGATCTATAATAGTGTCTGGGATCAATCTACCATCAATGAATGGAAAGAGGATGAACAGGTAAACGGTACGGGAAAATCCTTATACCATACTATCAGGAACCTGGGCTTTAATGAAATCGACCAGTTTACTTCTAAAAAAGTATTTGCTTTCTTTATGAAGAAGGGATACCCGGCAACGGCAGTTCAGGAGGTCAGTGACAGTGTATCAAAAATTGAGCTTTATGCTACTTTTGACAGCTATCCTGATTCAGGCCGGGTCAACAGTACGATTGTCGGCCCGGCCCTGGAATGGAAAACCTTCCTTTGGAACTATTCTGCCCCGGACGGGAAGCCCGGTAACGACCATCCATCCGTCCGCATTTACGGGTTAGACACCTTAAACAAAGAAAAAGAACTTTATTCGGGAACAGCGAAAGACCTGGCGCTTGATTTTATTGCTGCGGAGCAGTATCCCAATATAAGGCTGGAATGGCATAGCCTGGATAGCGTAGACAATACAAGCCCTTACCTGGATTACTGGCGGGTAATGTATGCTCCGGTACCCGAAGCTGCTTTAAATGCTGCAGCATTTTTTGTACATAAAGATTCACTGGCAGAAGGTGAAACGGGTCATTTCAGCATCGCCATAGAAAACCTGACGCCTTTTCCTATGGACAGTATGCTGGTGCGTTACAAACTGATTGATGCCAATAATGTAGCCCATCTCTTGTCTGAAAACCGGTATAAGAAATTAGCGGGTAACGATACCCTGGTGGCACACCTGGAATATGATGCTTCCAGGTATCGCGGCAAAAATTTCCTCTTTATTGAAGCTAACCCCGACCGGGATCAGCCTGAACAATATCATCCCAATAATTTAGGGTACCTGCCTTTTTACCTGGTGGCCGATAGTTTGAATCCTTTGCTGGATGTGACCTTTGATGGGATTCATATCCTGGATAAGGATATTGTATCTGCCAAACCCTTTATTAAGATACTGATGCGGGATGAGAACAAGTTTATGCCCCTGAATGATACGGCCTTAATGAAAGTGCAGTTGTTTTACCCGAATCAAAGCAGTGCGGTAGAGGTGCCTATGGACGGAACGATCTGCCGTTTTATCCCTGCAGAGGCATCAGCGGGCAAAAAGAATGAAGCCTATATTGAATACAAGCCCACGCTTAGTGAAGACGGGGTATATAAATTAAGGGTTCAGGGCCGGGATAAGGCCGGGAATGTTGCCGGTAATGCGCCTTTATACGAGGTCAGCTTCACGGTGGAAAACAAACCTTCGATCACCCATGTCCTGAATTACCCGAACCCTTTTTCTACCGCTACTCAATTTATCTTTACGATGACGGGGTCAGAGATCCCGTCGCAGTTTAAGATCCAGATCTTGTCGGTTACCGGTAAGGTGGTGCGGGAGATCAAAAAGAATGAACTGGGCCCTTTGCATATCGGCCGTAATATGACGGAATACCGCTGGGATGGCCGGGATGAATATGGACAGTTGCTGGGTAATGGAGTATATCTCTATCGTGTCGTGACTTCTATAAGGGGCCAGGATGTAGAGCATAGGGCCAATCAATCTGTTGATAAATTCTTCAAAAACGGATATGGTAAACTATATATCATGCGTTAAAAAGCAATTTCGTAAGTTTGTGGGCTTCCCGGAACCTCGTAGTTATTATTACTGCGAGGTTTTTAATGAGTTGAATTATGAGAAAAACAATTGCATTATTACCCCTCTTATTTGCCGCACAGTTTTTAGGTGCACAGCAATACCGGCCCCTGCCTTCTTCAGCGCTTTACCAGAAATTACAGCAATTGAATGTGCTGGGTACCGTGATGTATGTGGCCGCTCATCCTGATGATGAGAATACGAGATTGATATCCTACCTGGTGCATCATGATCATGTACGTACGGTGTACCTTTCCCTGACCCGGGGCGATGGTGGCCAGAACATATTAGGCAATGAGCAGGGGAGTGCGCTCGGTTTGATCCGTACCCATGAACTGATCGAAGCCCGCAAAATTGATGGTGCGGAACAGGTGTTTACGCCGGTTATTGATTTCGGCTTTACCAAATCTCCTGAAGAAACGTTCCGTTTCTGGAACCAGGAAGAGCTGGTGGCTGATGTGGCCCGGGCCTATGAACAATACCGGCCGGATGTGGTCATCTGCCGCTTCCCGGTTACCGGTGAAGGAGGGCATGGACAGCATACGGTATCTGCTATCGTGGCCGGGGAAGCTTTCCGTTTACAGGAAGCCGGGGGAAGAAAAGAATCCCGTCCGGACTCCCTGGCCGGTTGGCTGCCCAAACGACTATTGTTTAATGCCTTCCGGTTTGGAGACCGGAATACCACCAGCGCGGATCAGTTTCGCGTGCCGATCAACCAGTATGATCCCTTGCTGGGTGAAGGTTATGGCGAGATGGCAGGTCGGAGCCGCAGTATTCATAAAAGCCAGGGGGCCGGTACGCCGCAATCTGTAGGCATTGCAGATGAGTATTTTAAATTGCTGGCGGGTAGTCCTATGGAAACTTCCTTTTATGATGGTGTGGATATGACCTGGAATAGGGTAG
>CAZFKK010000166.1:2818-6539 GCA_964519735.1 uncultured Taibaiella sp. | reverse complement strand
AGGGATTGAAAAATCATTATGCCCCGGACGACTTTCCCTCAGTAGGGATCATCTCCCCTTATAAGCAGCAGGTATTCCTGATGAAGGACCTGTTGCAGGATGTACCTGCTTTAGCTGTGTATGGTGATCGGATAACCGTTAATACCATAGATAGTTTCCAGGGCCAGGAGCGGGATATTATTTATATCAGTATGACCCGAAGCAACGCTGAAGGTGTTATTGGATTCCTGGCAGATATCCGCCGTATGAATGTAGCGATGACCCGTGCCCGTAAAAAACTAGTGATCATCGGGGATAGCGCCACCTTATCCAGGTTACCGTTTTACGCGAACTTTATCGCCTATGCAGAACAATGTAATGCCTGGCAAAGTGCCTGGGAATTTGCAGAATTATGAGGTAGGGTGCCTTTTTATCCTTAAGGTAACCAATTGGAGCCGCTCTTGTAACCGGGGATTCAAATAATGCCGTATTTTTACCTCTGTAAACATTTCGACCATATACACCGGTTCAGATGTATCCTAAAAAATGAATAATAATTTAAAATATTGTTGAATATGCTTAAAAAGATAATGATTACCTGTTGCGCCACGCTGGGCGTTTTAACAGGCATGTTGCCCTGGAATAAAAAAGCTATAGCCAATAACGGCCAATCCCTGCTATGGAAAGTAACTGGTGGAGGGCTGCAAAAGCCTTCCTATCTTTTCGGCACGATTCACCTGATCTGTCCTGATGATTATTTATGGACTAAGGCTATGCAACAAGCCTACCAGCAGGCAGAGCAGGTTGCTTTTGAACTGGATATGGACGATCCGACCATGCAGGCACAGATGGCCACGAGTATGGCTATGGAACCGGGAAAGACATTACGGGATTATTATACACCGGAGGACTATGACAGTTTATCCAAAACCTTAAAGGCACAAACGGGTTTACCTGTGGAGATGCTGGAAGGCATGAAGCCATTTGCCGTAATGAGTATACTCCTTTTGAAAACGATCAGTTGCACCCTGCCGGATTCTTATGAAGGCAATATCATGAAGCTGGCCCACAAAGACAAAAAGGAGATTGTCGGCCTGGAATCCGTAGAAGACCAGGTCGCCCTGTTTGACCAGATGAATGCAGATACCCTGGCCAGCCTGCTACTAGAAATGGCAGGAGAGACAGACAGCCTGAAGAGTCAATATAACGAATTGTTACAGGCTTACAAAGCACAGGACCTGCCTGCAATGTATGCGCTTACCTTAGCAGCTCCGGACTTCAGGGCTCACTTGGATGCGCTGTTATTCGACCGGAATAAAAAATGGATACCCTCCATCACCCGGTTGGCTTCCGAACGTTCCACATTTATTGCGGTAGGAGCAGGACACCTTTGGGGAGAAATGGGGGTCATTAGTTTACTCCGCCAGGCGGGTTATACCGTGGAGGCCGCCTTGTAATTTTAATGCCCTGAAGGATAACAGGATCTTGTTATCCAATTTTGAATAATAACCTGAACTCAAGTCATGTACACCGATTTAGAAGCCTGCCTTACAGACCTGGAACGTCACCGCCAGTTGATTCGTATTAAAGAAGAAACAGATCCTTACCTGGAAATGGCAGCGATCCATCTCCGGGTACATGAAATGGGCGGGCCGGCGCTGTTGTTTGAAAATGTCAAAGGTTCCCGGTTCCGGGCTGCCTCCAATATTTTCGGTACCCTGGAACGGAGCCGTTTTATATTCCGGCATACCTGGAAACAGGTGCAGAAAGTCATTGACATGCGCAATGATCCCATGAGTGTGTTCAAAAAGCCGCTGCATAACCTGGGTACAGGATGGGCAGCCTATAAAGCCTTACCCTTAAAAAAGAGCTTCCCGGCAGGGGCTTTCGAAGAGATCAAAATCAGTGACCTGCCGCTGATTCATCATTGGCCTGAGGATGGTGGCGCTTTCATTACTTTGCCGCAGGTATATTCAGAGGATGTAGATAAACCCGGTATCCTGAATGCGAACCTCGGCATGTACCGCATCCAGCTCAATGGCAATGATTATGTTCCCGATAAGGAAGTGGGTTTGCATTACCAGATCCACAGGGGTATCGGCATACATCAGGCAAAGGCCAATCAAAAGGGCATCCCCTTAAAAGTAAGTTGTTTCGTAGGCGGGCATCCTGCACATACACTGGCAGCGGTCATGCCTTTACCGGAAGGCTTAAGCGAGCTTACCTTTGCGGGTATGCTGGCAGGGCGCAGGTTCCGTTATAGTTATGAGGAAGGTTTCTGTGTGAGCCATGATGCAGATTTTATCATTACCGGCGAAGTTTTCCCGGGAGAAAATAAACCCGAGGGGCCTTTTGGAGACCATCTGGGGTATTACAGCCTGAAACATCCTTTTCCTTTACTTAAGGTACATAAGGTATATGCCCGTAAAAATGCCATCTGGCCCTTTACCGTCGTAGGCAGGCCTCCACAGGAAGATACGGCCTTCGGCGCCCTGATCCATGACCTTACCGGCGAGGCGATCCGCCAGGAGATTCCGGGAGTACAGGAGGTCCATGCGGTCGATGCAGCCGGGGTACATCCTTTGCTCTTTGCCATCGGCAGTGAGCGTTATACGCCTTACTTGCCCACAAAGCAACCTGCAGAAATTCTGACCCAGGCCAACCGTATTCTGGGTACAGGTCAGTTGAGCCTGGCTAAGTTTTTGTTTATCACCGCTTCTGATCAACCGTCGCTGACTACCCACCGGGAAGCAGAATTCCTGCAATACATCCTGGAACGTATTGACTTTACCCGGGATGTTCATTTTTATACCCGCACCACCATCGATACGCTTGACTATTCAGGAACAGGCCTGAATACAGGGAGTAAGGTTGTATTGGCTGCCTATGGCGACCCTTTACGCAGCTTATGTACTGAAGTTCCCAAAGTGTTATATGAGTTGCCTTATTTCGACGATCCGCAACTGATCATGCCCGGTGTTGTAGCCATTAAAGTAGCTCCTTTCCGCAATTATGAGGCGGCAAAAGTCGAAATGCATACCCTTGCCGATATGTTGATGATCAAAGGCGGGGCCGCATCCCTGAACCAGGTGCCCCTGATTATTATTGCTGACGACAGCCGGTTTATGGCAGCAGAGATGCGCAACTTTCTTTGGGCTACCTTCACCCGCTGTAATCCCTCTTATGATATTTATGGGGTGGACAGTTTCATCGAGCACAAACATTGGGGCTGTCGCGGGCCTTTGATCCTGGATGCCCGTATTAAACCCCATCACGCACCCATCCTGCTACCCAATGATGCGGTCACTCATAAAATAGATTGTCTTTTTCAAAAAGGAGGCTCATTGTATCAACTGGGAAAACGATAGCCGCCGCGGTGACCGGATCAACTCTTGGTTTCAATACTTAATGCGCATATCATAAACGATAGCTTTTACCTCTACCAATCTGAAGCCATCCGGCCCGGCCAAAGGGTTCAGCAGGTAGTTATGTTCCTCTTTTACTACGGTGGAAGGCAGTTTTATTACCGGTGTTCCTTGCTGCAATAAAGCTGTTCCCAGGTCCTTGGTGGAGGTAGGAGCAGGAATTGCCGCCCAGTCATCAGGAAGCTCTTTTAGAGGCAGCTCCCGGATCATTTTTTCATTGATTTCAAATACAGCAAGGCTTAGCGCCCGGGGTATGAATTCAATATTCACATTCACAGAAAATTCCAGTATGGCTAGTGCCCTGCTTGAGGAAGTAT
>CAZFKK010000166.1:0-2808 GCA_964519735.1 uncultured Taibaiella sp. | reverse complement strand
GATGCAGGAAGTGCCGATATGATTCCATCTTCCGCCGTTCAACCGGGCTCCTGTTCCGTTCCTGTCTTTTGCATACTGCGTTTTGGATACTCTGTACACCAGCATAACTATAAAAATAGAGATCAGGAATATACCCCGTAGGCAATCCGGCCAATGATGTTTTTGATCTCTTCCCGGCCATAATAATTATCGATCAGGTCAAAAGGAATTTTGCCGCCCAGGGCCTGGTTAGCAGTAAACATCCATTGGTTAAAGCGATCATGGTCTTCGAATATTTCATAACCGAAAGAATACAGATCAGCAAGGGAGAGAATACGTTCACCCACAGGGTCACTGAAGGTTTCTTCGCCTTTTTTGTTGATGAGGGTAGCCCGGGTAACTGATAAGGCTGTGGCCAGGGAGTCATAATCCAAAGCAGCGGCTTTCTTGAAGTGTTCCAGGTATCTTTTGGAGATCCCTTTGCGGATAATTTTCATTTTATCCATAGGCGCCATAGCACTGAGGGGCCTTGCTCTATTATTGGTCCTGTACAGGGTAGGAGATTCCTGCACAAAACTATCGTTAGGAGGGGCCTTTGGATTTTGGGAGCTGGATTTGGAGGCTTTCATTATACTGTGGTATTATTTTTTACTTTTTCTCATACAAATTTATTCTTTTTTTCCCGGCTTTCCAATGTTTTCTCTTTAGTTATTTTATTTCTCTTTTTAGTTAAAGACTCGCGCGGGGGGAAGAAATTGCTTTGACGAAAGGGCATGCCCAGCTTTAATTTCTCGCGACGAACGCAAGAAGGCGCTACGACGCTGCGATTGAAAAACGGGGGCAATATAAGCAATAAAAATGCTGACACACGCAAGAAACGTGTGCCAGAGGTGAGATCATGAGATCCGGGCCCGGGTGTGGCCCGGAAGATTAATGAGGATGTTGTCAGGGAAGTTACCGGCAAACTTGGCTGCGGTATCGTTATTTAAGTTTGGCTTCCTCTACCTGGAGTACATGTTGCTCACCGGGAGCGCTGACACTCACGAAAGCAACTACTTTCATATGTTCAGGATTCCATGCCTTTTGCTTGGTATCCGTTTTATCTATTTTTACCGATGTACGGTATATATATACCCTTCCGGCTTCCTTGGTAGCAAAAGAATCAAGTATAGGATTGCCGGTAACCGGGGTCACCGATTTACGGAAAACATGGTCGTAAGTAATAAAAGTATCTGTACTGATAAAGGCATCACTGATCTCGCTTTCAATCAGGAAAACATGTAACCTGTTATTGCCGGATGTGGCCTTTGTATAATGGACTATAGCTTCAATATCATACTGACCCTGCATATCATTATACTTAGAAGTGACTTTAATATTTACAGGAGTAGTGCTATTGAGGCTTTTCATTCTGGCTATGGCATTCGGCCAGTAGTCCTTTCCGTCCACAAGGTATTTGTTAGGGCTGCCTCCGATAGGCAACCGGTCAAAGGCAACAGTAGGTTTACTGCCTTGTTCATTAAAAATACTTTTTATGATCTGCTTACCGTCATCTGTCCGGAAATCCTGGATACTCTTGTTGGCAATGGGATCTGCTAAATTACCTTCATGGTGGGCAACGATGCGGAAACGGTGGTCGTTCTGTGCATTTAATTCTTCCAGGGCAACCGCACCGGCAGGGCAATTGGTACATTTTACACCGGTATATTCCTCAATCAAAAAATTCTTGACTTCTTCAGGTTCCACACTGCCGCTCAGGTAGGTACTGTCTTTGGCAAACGGATCCACGCCAATCTTAATGGGCACTTCCTTACAGGAAATAAGGGTGATCGCTAGGAGTGCAGGCAAATAAATATACTTCTTCATTATACGATGCTGTAGGCTAATTTTACCCTCAAAATTAGGAAATTTTTATTTGCACTAACCTTTCTTTTTCATTCCCTGTTTAATAGTGTAATTTTAGGGCTTCAAAGCAATAATTATGGAAGAAACAAAAAGACAAAAGCAGGTATCCCGGTTGATCATGGAGGAGATGTCCGCTATTTTTCAAAAAGAAGGGCTAAGCGTCATAAAAGGCGGAATGATCTCTATTGCTAAAGTATCTGTCACACCGGACCTCCTGGAAGCCAGGATATTTCTCAGTTTTTTTCAGATAGCCAATAAAGAAGAAGTGTTTCACTCTATTAAAGAGAAGATGCCGGAGTTCCGGGGGGCCTTGGGCAGTAAGCTGCGGCATCATCTGCGTCGTATCCCCGAGCTGCAGTTTTTTGAGGATGATACGCTGGATCATGTTTTTAAAATGGAAGAATTGTTGAACCAGATCAAAAGCAAACCATAGCATTTATCTATGAGATTGGCTTTCCATATTGCCTGGAGGTATTTCAGAGGGAAAAAATCAGCACAGGCCATTAACATCATTTCCTGGATCAGCATGGGGGCTATTGCCATCGCAGCAGCCGGGATGATTATTTTATTTTCAGTCTTTAACGGCCTGGAAGGGGTGATAGGGGATATGTACACCGCTTTCTACCCGGATATGAAAGTGACTGCCCGGAAAGGCAAGTTTTTTACCGTTTCCGACCAGCAAAGGAATGCGCTGGCCCATATTGACGGCGTTTCGGTAGCAGGATATAGCCTGGAGGATATGGTACTGCTTTCCGGTAATAAGGAGCAAAAACTGGCTACCCTGAAAGGGGTGGATCAGCCCTGGTTCCAGGTCAGTAACCTGGATAGTTTCATCATTGAAGGCACAAGCAGATGGCAGCCGCAACAGCAATATACGCCTGTTATCCTGGGCCTGACGGTAGCCATAGCTTTGGGTATCGAGGT
>CAZFKK010000165.1:761-6597 GCA_964519735.1 uncultured Taibaiella sp. | reverse complement strand
TTATTTTAGACGGTTAAATTTGCCCGTTATAATTTGGGTCAAATTCCACAATCCATTCAATACCATATTTGTCTCTAAACATTCCGGCATATGTCCCCCAAGGACTGTCGCCCATGGGTCCTTCAATATCTCCACCGGCTGATAGTCCATTAAAAATTTTGTCTGCTTCTTCACGACTTTCAGCACTAATTGATATTTTAGACCTGTTCTCGTTTTCGTTTACTCGTCCCATAAATTCCGGAACATCATTGGCCATTAACACATTGTGTTTTCCTATAGGCAAAGCAATGGTCATTATTTTATTTGCATCGTTTTCTCCTACCGGAAATTCAGGGCTTGATAGGTCTTTGAAACGAATAATCCTTGCGAAATCTCCGCCCAAAACTGATTTGTAAAAAGTGAATGCTTCTTCAGCATTTCCATTGAAGTTAATCCAGGGATTGATTGTTCTCATAACTTTATTTTTAAGTTATTAATTTTTTTCTGCTCACCTATTCCTATTTATTTTTCTCCCAGCTTATTTCTCAGCGCTTCAAGTTGTTTTGCCATTTCCTCAAGAGCTTTGTCTTTTTCATCAAGGGCTTTGTTATTTTCTTCAATTACTTTGTCTTTTTCATCAAGAGCTTTGTCTTTATCTTCAATGGTTTTAAGCAATTCTTTTGCCTGGCTTTCAAACATGGCATTTACGCTTCTCCAGGCTTCTTGTTCTATCTCTAACAATTTTCGTTCTTCCGGATTAGTGCCGCTATGGTGCAGGATATCTGTTAAAATCTTCACCTCTTCGGTGTCAGTGGGATGGGAAAATTGCTTAGTGATTTTCTTGTCGTCCACGAAATGACTTTGTTCAAACACACTCAGCAATTTGTCTAAACTTGTTTGATAACGGTTGGTAATTCTATCCACCTGGACAATGAAACTGTCATGGGTCAGCTTCTCCACGAAGTCGGATTTCTTTTCTATGATGGTTTTGTTCACCAGGTCCCTATAGTTCCGCTCTACTTTTATGCAGGCCGTTTTTATTTCGGGAAGGGTGAATCCCAAAATGTAAATAGTGGTAATAGGTAAAACAGCCTTTTCGTTGTCTACTTTATCTTCTTTTTTGTACTGTTCTCCCAAATAGTTCCGAAAGCGCATCAGGTCTATCTGGTTTCTTGCCTTTTGAATTTCGATCAGAATTTTCTTGTATTCGCCTGTTTCCGTTTTGATCGTCGCAATAAAGTCCAGGCGGAATACAGCAAGCCCCGCCAACTCGTCCGTATAGGTAAACTCCTGGGGTTTTACCACTACAGCTTCGATTTGTTGTTCCAAAAGGGTGCCGATGAAAAATTTCGCTACCCGCTCATTTTCCATCATTCTCTTGAATACAGTATCATATATGGGATTGGCTATAATCATTTGAACTTATTTTCTTATGCAAACTTACGAAATTTTTCCGCCATGCGGTCGTGATCCCGATCTACTACGATATGCTCCGCATCTTCGATCACCAGGATAGAATGGGGATCTTTAATAAGTACCGCAGCAAATCAGGTAGGGTAAATGCTGCTGTCCTATTGAGGGGGTAAGAAAATAATCTATTTCTTTAGGCATTCGAAGTGTACCACTCCTGGTGATAGGTCTCTGATTTTTACTATATTCGGTTATTATGTATTAAAATAATTACCAATCAATTAGGCTATGGGCAACAGAATGAACATAGATTATTTGAGGCCAACAAATGCATTTTCGTTTGATAGTCACCTTAATAAATCTATATTTGCACAATAAAGCTAGCTGCTTTATCAACTGATTTGTAAAAAGTGAATGCTTCTTCAGCATTTCCATTGAAGTTAATCCAGGGATTGATTGTTCTCATAACTTTATTTTTAAGTTATTAATTTTTTTCTGCTCACCTATTCCTATTTATTTTTCTCCCAGCTTATTTCTCAGCGCTTCAAGTTGTTTTGCCATTTCCTCAAGAGCTTTGTCTTTTTCATCAAGGGCTTTGTTATTTTCTTCAATTACTTTGTCTTTTTCATCAAGAGCTTTGTCTTTATCTTCAATGGTTTTAAGCAATTCTTTTGCCTGGCTTTCAAACATGGCATTTACGCTTCTCCAGGCTTCTTGTTCTATCTCTAACAATTTTCGTTCTTCCGGATTAGTGCCGCTATGGTGCAGGATATCTGTTAAAATCTTCACCTCTTCGGTGTCAGTGGGATGGGAAAATTGCTTAGTGATTTTCTTGTCGTCCACGAAATGACTTTGTTCAAACACACTCAGCAATTTGTCTAAACTTGTTTGATAACGGTTGGTAATTCTATCCACCTGGACAATGAAACTGTCATGGGTCAGCTTCTCCACGAAGTCGGATTTCTTTTCTATGATGGTTTTGTTCACCAGGTCCCTATAGTTCCGCTCTACTTTTATGCAGGCCGTTTTTATTTCGGGAAGGGTGAATCCCAAAATGTAAATAGTGGTAATAGGTAAAACAGCCTTTTCGTTGTCTACTTTATCTTCTTTTTTGTACTGTTCTCCCAAATAGTTCCGAAAGCGCATCAGGTCTATCTGGTTTCTTGCCTTTTGAATTTCGATCAGAATTTTCTTGTATTCGCCTGTTTCCGTTTTGATCGTCGCAATAAAGTCCAGGCGGAATACAGCAAGCCCCGCCAACTCGTCCGTATAGGTAAACTCCTGGGGTTTTACCACTACAGCTTCGATTTGTTGTTCCAAAAGGGTGCCGATGAAAAATTTCGCTACCCGCTCATTTTCCATCATTCTCTTGAATACAGTATCATATATGGGATTGGCTATAATCATTTGAACTTATTTTCTTATGCAAACTTACGAAATTTTTCCGCCATGCGGTCGTGATCCCGATCTACTACAATGAGCGCGTTGAAATGGCATTAGACCGAATTTTAGAAAAAATCATATGGTAAGAGGATTAGATATTTTTAGAAAATACTTTGAGCAATAAGCACAGAATTATGTGATTATTGGCGGTACTGCCTGCGACATCATTATTGATGAAGCAGGCGTTGTTGCAAGAGCCACAAAGGACATCGAAATTGTTTTGGCAACTCAGAATTTCAATTACCGGAAACAATACAAGAAAACATCAATCTGTTTGCGGCTTTGACAGCAGACGAGTTGCCGGACAAAGCTGTTTTTAAGGAAATGGGTTTGAGCAACATAAACCCTAATGACGTATTTATGCAATTCAAAGCAACTTCAAACAAAGCCGAGCAATTACGAGATAAGAACATGTAAAGAGTATTGTATAGAGCGTACACAAAGCGCTCTCAGTCTCTTAAAACAAATAGAGTCTCCGACTCTTTCATTGTCTCTAATAAAATTTGCTAACCACGGGTGATGCCTTCCGTACTAACAAAACAGCCTGGAGAATAGCTGTTTTTGGTCATTAAAAATGCCTGATTTTGGCTATTTCGGGGTCGTGAAAAAGCCGCTACATTTGTATCCAGTTCCCGTGGAATATTCCTGAGTGCACGCAGCGCAATAACCGGGTCTTTGGCAGAAGTTCATGAACGTTTGGATTCAACAAACTCTATAGACTAATAGGACTTTGGGGGAACTATTCATTATTAAAAAAACACTTGTCACATGAAGATGCCTTTGTTAAATCACTAGCTTTATCGATAATTGTTCACGCTCAAATTCTAAATTTTAAATACAGCTACTATGGTACATCGTTTATCCTTATTCATTCTTTTATTTGCTTTTTCTTTAATTTCAATTAGCTTTGCACAGCAGAGCTATAATAAAACCCCTGAATTTCTGAAAGCAAATGGCGTATGGGTCACTCCGGACTCTATAGCCCTGAATTTCAATGATCGTGCTAACTTTCAATTCAGGGCCGCCATGAGCAAGGGAAATTTAAATGAAGGCTGTGCCTCCGTGGCAGATCCCCAATCTGGCAGGCTTCTTTTTTATTCGGACGGGGAAAATTGCTGGAATAGCAATAATGCAGTGATGCCTAATGGTTCGGGGTTAAAGGGTAATTCGGGATTAGTGGGGCGGCCTTACAATTCAACTACTCAGGGAGTATGTGTTGTTCCTTTTGTAAAGGAGCCTGGAAAATATTATTTGTTTTCCTTAAGCTCTTTATATTTGGCTGAGCTTGGTCCGACAAAGCTTTATTACTCTGTTGTGGACATGAGCCTGAATAATGGTCTTGGAGATATCGTGAGTGGACAGAAAAACATATTATTGGATTCTGCGCTTTTAAGTGAGAGCATGATGGCCATTCCTGGGGATAATTGTGATGTCTGGTTGTTGACGCATACAAGGGATTCGGCTATTTTTAAATCCTACCATATTACCGAAGACGGATTAGATATCCAGCCTCTTTTATCTTATACAGGATCGGCCATACAGGGTACAACCAAGGCATTGTTTGCCGGAACTACTTTTGAGTTTTTGCAGGAGGCTTACCTCATTGGTTCGATGAAAGTAGCTCCGGACCGGAAAAGGCTTGCTATAACCTGTACCAACATTGCGTATTCGGGAAATTACGGAACGCCTGTTTATCCCACTAATCTGTCGGTAGGCACCTTACTGTGTGATTTCAATGCAGGGACAGGGGCCGTTTCCAATGCTATGTTAATTGATACCTTCGGGGGCTATGATGTCGCTTTTTCGCCGGATAACAGGAAGCTTTATCTGCATTCGGGCTATCATAGGGAGCAACCTTTTGAGATATTCCAGTTTGATCTTAGCACCATAGATTCTGCCGCGATTGTAAAGTCTAAAATAAGTGTCGGAAAGATAACGTCGGTAATCGGGGTCTCCGCTATGAGATTGTACAACGATACGATTTATGTGAAGAACGGGACCACCACCTTTGACCGGATCAATTCGCCTAATCTTTCGGGTGCTGCCTGTAATTACCAGGTCAATGCGATCCCTTTCCCGGTAGGTGGGATTTGCGTTACGCTCCCCAATGATGTGGTGTCCGCCACCCGACCCGATACGCTTTACCGTACGATAGATACTGTTATGTGTTCCGGATGGGAAAATGGTGTTATCTTGAGTCCGGCGCCACCGACTGATGACTATGTTTATGAATGGAGTAATCAATCTGTGGGGGATACTTTGAAAATTACGGATTTCGGTACTTATTGGGTAAAGTATAATAATGGATGTCATTATAGGGTGGATACCTTTATCTTCGGCGGATCGGATCTGGACCCGGTTATTTCTGTAGATGAATTTGATCTGAGTACAGCGAGAAGTTATGACACTTATCAGTGGATGCTTGATGGTGAGCTGATTCCCAATGCAACACAGAGGGTTTATCGTGTGCTTCAGAATGGCGCCTACAGGGTAGTTGTCAGTGATGGGATGTGTAAAGACACGTCTGCGGTGTATGAAGTGAAAAATGTGACGACCATTCAAAAGGTGAATATTGCAGCCAGCATCCGGGTATATCCCAATCCTGCTTGTGATTATCTGAAAATTCAGTCGCCCATAGTGGTTCAGGCGACGATCAGCAATATCGAGGGCAGGGTGTTATTGCAGCAACAGGATGCAGCCTTGATAGACATTAGTTCGCTGTCTTCAGGTATGTATATCCTGTGTATCGCAGATAAAAACGGCATCGTGTTAAAGAACGAAAAACTGATTAAAATAAAGTAATTTTATGCCTAAAAGGGGGATAGATCTGTGCATTTGTCCCCTTCTCCCATTTTTTTATGCATTATATAATCAAGCTAATTATTGCCTTTTTACTCGTATTATTGATCAAGCCTGCAATAGGCCAGAATAGTAACGTTTGGCTTTTTGGCTATACGGCCGGTATCGACTTTAACGGCGGTACATCAAAGGCGATCGCGAGTGA
>CAZFKK010000165.1:0-751 GCA_964519735.1 uncultured Taibaiella sp. | reverse complement strand
GCTGTCTTCAGAAGGTTGTGCGTCTATCTGTGATAATGACGGTCGCTTATTGTTTTACACCAATGGGGATTTGGTGTGGGATGCTGATCATAAATTGATGCCGAATGGCATCAATTTGGTGGGGCTACCTATAGCAAGCAGCTCTTCGCAAGGCGCGCTGATCGTACCCGTACCGGAAAGCCCTCAGCAATATTATGTATTCACCATAGGGCAATTTGAAACGCCTTATTATTATGGCAGGCTGTTCTACAGCATCGTGGACATGAGTCTGAATAATGGGATGGGCGACGTGACCACTAAGGGTGTATTCTTAGCTGCTAACTTGACCGAACAAATGACCGCAGTCGCAGGTAAGGACTGTAATATATGGCTATTGGCGGTAGCACGCCCCAGCGGTACGATAAAAGCATGGAATATTGATGAAAATGGAATCGATACAATCCCGGTCCTTTCCCCTGGGATACCGGTAACGGGCATTATGGGATGCATCGATGCATCTCCGGATGGTACCAAACTGGCAGTGGGTTTATCCAATTTAACCCTGTTTGATTTTAATACGGCCTCCGGGACGGCTTCAAATCCTCTGGTATTAAGCCCGGATGTCAATATTAACGGCGTTGGTATTTGCTTTTCTCCCGATAACTCCAAGCTGTATGTAAATATGGGAAGCATCGTGCAATTTGACCTTAGTTTAGGTACCCCGGACCTTATCCTCAAATCAAAAACTTTTATTAATACAGGATTCTATGGG
>CAZFKK010000164.1:0-6650 GCA_964519735.1 uncultured Taibaiella sp. | reverse complement strand
TACCTACACCATCAGCATCAACAGGTTGACATTCAGTTGGCGTAATTAATTGTTTGTCTTTGTAATCAGGAACGCCATCACCATCTGTATCCAAAGGACATCCATGAGCATCAACACCTACACCAGCAGGAGTATCAGGGCATTTATCAAACTGATCAGTAACACCGTCACCATCTGTATCGGGGAGAACAGGATCAGGAAGGGTCATATGACGAGGGTCAGCCAACTCATTGTAAACATGATCCAGAGGATTAACCCACCAAAGAGGTAATACGCTGCGTTTTTTATTTCCGATGTTGAATGCCAGACCTACTGAAGCATAGTTGATCACATCCTGGTCAGGAGAAAGACCTGCACCTTCTGTAGGATCCATCCAGACACCATCCAATACGTCTAATCCGGTATAAGTCAATTTATTTTCAAAAGACAAAGACACGCGATTACCCAGTTTAAACTGAACACCCACACCACCGACTACTGCCGGACTGATCCTTAATTCTCCTGAAGAAGTATTAATGGCACCAACGTTATTACCGGTAGATACCAAATGATCATATTCAGCATCCTGAAGCCATCCTTTGTAAAGATCTTCAACATCTTCACGGGTAGCCGCGGCACCTAGCTGAGCGAAATCAAATTGATTTCCGTTAGCATCTACTGCAGCGATTTTTGTATTCCAAAGCATTACACCACCACCGACAAAGCCGTAAAGACTCATTGAATTTTTAGCTTTGTGGAATTTGATGTTGTTGATAGCACCTACCAGTTGCAAAGTAGCTTCATGGCCGGTGAATTTGTAGTTACTGTACACATTTCCTGAAGCATAACCAGCATCAAAAAAAGAAGGAACAGTACTGAATGGACGGGGACGGAAATCGAACCCTGTAGCATTCATGTAGTTGTATTGTAAACGGAGAGAGGTAGCATAACCTAATGCTTTACGCAAAGTAGCGCCAAAGCCAACACTATTCATAAACTTAGGTGCATTCCAAGGACCTTTTGAAGGTACATCACCAAAAATATTAGCCATACCTGCATTCAAACCAAGTTCCCACATATTACGTGGTTTTGCAGGGAATGCGTATTGATGGTTCAGGTACTGGCGCTGCTGCTCCATTCTACCAGAAGGGATATAAGCTGTATCCAGTGCGTCATAGCTCTGACCGCGGTAAGTCATATCCCTACCGGACCAAGAGGCTTGCGTTGATTCTTGAGCAAAAGCGGGTTGTAAAGCCAAAGCTGAACATACACCTGCTAGCAAGAGGTACTTTTTGTTGACCATAACGAGAGTTGTTTATTTAAAAGATTTGTTTGACGTTGCACTTCAAATTTCCACAAAGGTATAACAGGAAATTTAAAAAAAAAAAAAATTGAACTTTGTATTATCTAAATTCTTGCCAAAATATTCTAAATAATATACAAATATACCACAATAATAAATATTAATGAATATTCTATGCTAATATCGAACAAAGATAGTACTTTAGATTGATATTAAACTATTCTTCATTAAAAATATCCCAAAAGCTATTAACTCTTATTAAACAAACCATTACAACAATTACCATGCCAAAAACCAAAAAACTGCCTTTATTTTTAAGCCTATTTTTTCTGACTACACATTTTATATTTCCATCAATTAAATTATTCTTCACATGCCTTGTTCAAAATCAGGATAACGACTCTTCCTTAAACAGCAGATATACCTAATTGTTCAAAGCCATGTACTACTTACAACGCACAACAGGGTCAGAAGTTCAAAAATAATTACTATGATAAGGCTATCAATATTTTACGTGGTCAACTCTATTGTCCGGAAAAACGAGGCACCAAACAATTTGCCCTTGATCACGCAATACTAGGGTATGGCCCGGGCATCCGCGGCGTTTAAACTATTTTCACGACCTTTAAAGGATCGGAGCAATCAGCCAGTAAAACTTTATTCGTTTTGTGTAAAACCGGGTGAATAAAATCCGGAGCAATTTCGAAAAGGGGATCCAGTACAAACCGCCGTTCTTGCACTAAAGGATGGGGCACTTTTAAGTCAGGAAGGTCCAGGATAAGTTCATTGACATATATAATATCTATATCAATAGGACGGATGCCCCATCTTTCTTCACGCACTCTACCCATTATGGATTCTATATCCTGTATTACAAGGAGTAACGCAGAAGGAGCCAATTCAGTTTGAAGTAACAAAGCCTGGTTGTAATGCGGCGGCAATCCTTCCAGGCCCCAGGCTTCCGTTTCATATACATGTGATTGCAATATTATATTGCCGGCATGTTGTTTTAATGCATTCCTACTTTTGAGTAACTGCTCTTCCCGATCGCCCTGGTTACTACCCAGAAGTAAATAAACTTGGTACATGTTTAATTATTTGCAAACAAATGATAACAAAATCAGGCAATGGTCCTTATATGCGTTAGCATTTCTTCTGATTTTCCTTCGAGATGCATCTGGAATAAAGCGGCACAAGCCCTGGCGTCTGATAAGGCGTTATGATGCTGCAATTCTATCCCATAAGCTTTGCAAAGCAGGGCCAGGTTACGCTTGAAGATCTTTACGGTACAGTGAGTCTTAAAAAGAGGAACGGGTAAATTATAATAAATAAGTGACTGACGGAGACAATCACAATCGAATGAGGCATTATGAGCTACTACCTGCTGTCCCTTGATAAAGGGCTCCAGCTCTGGCCACACCTGGTCGAAAGTAGGGGCATGTGTCGTATCCTTCCGGGTCAGGCCATGAACTCTTGAATTGCCCCAATGGTATTTATTTTCCGGGGGTTGAACCAGCAAGTCCAGCTCCCTGACAATCTGCCCTTGCTCAATACGCACTAAACCTACCTGGCAAATGCTCCACATTTTTGCATGAGCCGTCTCAAAATCAATAGCTGTAAAACTGGCCTGGGGGGAAAATTCGTTTAAATCCATTTTATTTCTTTTTGTAAACAGGAACTGTAGAGCAAGGCTCTCCGTACATCAGGCTTTTGACTACTGGTCGCAACTTACCCGCAATGGCGATAAATGCTGACTCCGGAAGAGGTATTGATCCACAACCCTTAATGACTACCCTTTTATCCAGGTATTGTGATGCAACAATAGCCTCAATTCGTGCCAACAATATCTTTTCCTGCAACTGTTCTTTCGTACCAAAAGCGAGCATTGTCGCCTGGGGTTCCAACTGAACGGCTATAAGCATGTAAGCCCACATCGGAATAATCGCATCAGCAGAACAGGTGATTGCTACTGCTTTACCCTGGTAGGGCGTCCAATCATATTCGGCCAGGGCCAATCTGAAATCCTTTTCTTTCAATATCATTTCCCGGAAAAGAAAGGGTTTAATATCGAAAACAGCAATTGTATCCGGCGCCGGCCAAAAAGTCTCCAGGTTTAAGGTAATAAGACCACTCTCTGCTATCTTATTCACAATAACATCTTGCATTGTATTCATATATTTGAAGGCGAAATCGAGCCTAAAATTAAGAAGAATGAATTGAATTGACACAATCCTTCTATTGCTAAAAACTATAATCGCTTTAAAAGTGAAGTAAGCGGGTGCCTTAATTGACTATAACCCATCATATCCACCTTAATACTCCCTACCAGGATGGGACTATCAATTCTCAAAGGAATATGATTCGCATCATCACTTACCCAAACCACCATATTTTCCCCTCCTTCAAAAATTGTACCCTTAATCAACAGAGGGGTAATCTTAATTGCATTAAAAACACCATATTTTGTCTTGATTTTTGCTTTGCCCCCATACCGTATATACAAATGATGCACTTCATCGTCCAGAAACATACTAAAAGGTATTTTCGCCCCTGGCTTATACTGATTATAATTGATATTACGGGCATAATAAATAGCCGATAATACGTCCTGTACACAGCGTGGCACATCAAAGGTTTTTCCATTAGAATGAGCCTTCTGCTGCTCCTGGTGAAACACAACGTTATTATAAATCCTGTACCCGCCTTCATTGACGTTGCGGACAAATTTCCGGGGCATAAGGGTTTGTGTATCCAGGAAGGTTTCATAACGATCCCGCACCTTAAAAATCCAGTCATAGGAGGAATAAGTCCGGCCATCCCCCGTAATATGATAAACGGGAAATCCATTAAGCTGGGTAAGCGTGGTATTGAAGACCGCTTCACCAGCCGGAATCCAGACGGCACTCAGGTTATAATACACCTTAAAGGTCAGCTTTTCTCCCGCCCTGATGCAATTATTACTGACGCTGCAAAAATTATTTTGTGGGTAGCTCCGTAACCCGCTTACGATACAAAGAAAGAACAGGATATATCTACCGACGCTAACTTTTCCGTTTCCTACCATTCCCGGTCTATCATTTTCAAGTTCTAAAGAATAAAATCTTTCTGCTGTACTCCCTGTGCTCCCGGCAGCATATCTTTTATCCCGGTACCGGTTTAAGATTCTTAAGCTTGCTGTAGCGATCACGTGCCACCTGAATATAGGTGCTGCCGGGATAATGCAGTATAAGATGCTCGTAATAGGAAGCTGCCTTCTCCCGGTCTGACAATTGGTGATCATATAGCCGGGCCAGGTTGAATACTGCATCATCCCCTAAAACATCTTCTCCATACGAGGCCAGAATCTTCTCCAGAAAGCCTACGGCAGCCTGGTAACGCCCTTCCTCCTCCGCGATACGGGCACGCAAAAGGAGCATATCATCCTGTAATGGATTTTCGGGAAAAGCTCCGATCAGACTATCCAACAACTGATCTGACTCCAGCGTTTTATGCTGGAAGAGTAAAAGATCCGCTGCCGCAAAACGGGTAAGCGGTAACAGATTGCTATCGGAAGGCATATTTTCCGTAATCAATACAGAAAGATACAATGCATCATTAGCGATCAATTCAGTTGTAGAAGCTTTTAATACGGACAATTGATCCTGAGCCCATTTAAAATCACCCCTGTAGTAGGCCAATTTGGCATTCCGGAAACGGGCTTCTTCCCCTAACACATCTTGTTTAAATGTCTTATCTACCTGGCTATATATTAAAGTAGCATCCCACATTCTGTTCTGCAATAAATAATAATCGCCCAGATCCAGTTTACACATACCTAATAATTCCTTTCTTAAGTTGGGCATCTGCATGGCTTCTTCCAATATCCGGATAGCTGTATCTACCTGATCGGCATACCTGGCCTGCACCATAGCATAATCCCGTACTAAAGGTCTGCCTTTATACTGATCATAGGCTGCAAAAAAAGATTGGTATTCATTAATCAGTTCCGTTAAAGCGTTCCGGTCAACCGGACGTTTTGCAGCCAGTTGTTGTAACAACACATTGATCTTTCCTTCCCATGCTTCTTCATATAAAGGGGCATTCTTACCTTTTTCCATTACATAAGTATAAGCTTTAAGAGCCATTGCCGACTGCGCCTCCTTCATAGCATTCCCGGCAAAGTACAATACTCTTTCCCCTTGCTCCTGCCGGCTTTTATCCAATAAAGTAATTTGTCTGTAAGCACCTTCATAATCTCCTTTTTGTGTATAAACCCAGGTGAGCAGTTCTACCCAATAGGGATTGTCCGGCTCCCGGTTCAAACGCTTTGACAGGACCTTTTGAGTAATACTTATTTTCTTTTCATCTTGTCCGGCAACACGCAATAAAGAAGTTTTAATATCTTCCAATGTATTCGGCTGTGTCACAACAACATCCATAAGGGCATTAACAGCCTGTTCTGTACTTCCTTCTTTACCATACAGCAGGGCCAGCTCTGTGGCGTAACTATAAGGACTATGGGTTATAACCCGCGCATGCTCGTAAACTTTAACTGCATAGCTGGTCTTATTCATCCGGTCGAATGCATCAGCCAGTTGCCTGGTCTGTAACTCTTCTCCTGTTACCTGCCCCAATGCCAACTCATATTGTTCTTCTGCTTTTTTCTTCTGGCCTCCGGATTCGAAAACTCGTCCTAGATCCACATTCATGATAGGGTCACCTCTTCTTATCTTCATCATATACTGTACTAATTCCGTAGCCTCTGTCATTTTCCGGGCCTGCAATAAAGCCTCAAGATACTCTGTATAAATACTTTTATCAAAGGGAGCCTGCTCATATACATGTTTAAATACAGGAATTGCTTTTTCATATTCCTTGTCCTGCAGGTACTGCCGGGCCAATGCAATAGAGGTATTATTTTGCTGAGCTTGCAGTATGGACGGAACCATGGCCACAAAAAACATAATCAGCTTTACCAAAAACCGGGAGCTATCTGATCTCATCATATATTATTACTTAATGCTGCATTTGTTTCTGAACACTTAAATCCTGCGCTAATGTCTCCTTTCAAGAAGGAATATAGCTATTTTCTATAAAGTCAATGATTCAAAGTTTATCTCCAATAAAAAACCTTAGCTTATACTAAGGTATAAGCTAAGGTACGAAATTCTTATATGGTACTACCCATTTAACTGCAAGATGCACTTAAATATATCTCTTTAAGCGCATCTTGCAGTTAACAATAATTTTCAATATTAATAATCTGCATTTCCCGGATCCCAGTTGGCCCAACCGGCGGTCCAATTATCTGTACCTATTGCTCCTCTGAAGGCCACCTGTTGAAACCAGGATGCCATTCCTGTGAATACAGCGCCAGATAAGGCTACTG
>CAZFKK010000163.1:842-6672 GCA_964519735.1 uncultured Taibaiella sp. | reverse complement strand
GAATCATTAAGTGATTCACAATATATGAATGATACTTCTATGTTTTATATTACAAGACACAATAGAAGACTTTATCATACCTATAAATTCACTATTAAACATTTAAAAGGGATAAAAAATCCAAAGATTCTTTCTATAGGAGGTTATTATGCGTCTTTAGAGAAAATGCTCAAAAAAGCTACAGATGCGGAAATAACAGTTATAGATTTTCCTGATACTATTAATTTACTTAAACCTTATTATGATTACTTAAACTTCAATTCGGTGGGTGCCGACCTGTCTGAGGGGTTAAGTGGAATAGGAGAAAATTACTTTGACCTGATTATTTACACAGAGGTGATAGAGCATATTCCATTATCTCCTTATGAACAATTGCTCCCTTTTGATAAATTTTTAAAAAGAAGTGGTAAAATTTTAATTACTACCCCTAACTTAAAATCCATAATACATATTATGAAGCTGGTAATGGGACATCCTCATTATGCAGAGCCAGAATTGTTTTTTGCCCCTATCACTCAAGAAACCTTACAGATACATAGAAGGGAATATATGCCCCATGAAATAATCAAGGCTTTCGATAAAATGAACTATAAATGCGATTTAAGTTATTTTATATATAATGAACCGAAATCCATACAATATAGAATTATGTATGTGCTTGGACAATTAATCCCCAGGCTTAAAGAGGGCATGATGATAATTGGGATAAAGCAGTAAGGGAGTAAAAGATTAAGCCAGCAAAAGAATCAGCAGGAAGTTTTATTTATAGCTTGGCAGTGTTTGTACTAAGGGTTTCAACCGAGGCTAATTGTCTTAGTTCGAAACTCTTATAACCTTGAGCAGGAAAGTTATTAAAAAGAAGCAAAAACAATACTTCGAAGGCCATCATCCTTATTGTGGGGGCCTGCTTATAAACAGATAAAAGACAATAACATATCCTTTAGTATATTTGCATCCCTTATCACATTACGCTACGTGGTAATGTGGTTTATCCTGGGATTGGGGTTTCCCATGTTGTTCCTGGAAAGGATGATCAGTAATAAAAAGGAATTCAGTAAAAATCAGATTAAAGACAACAATTAATGTCCCCTAAAATAGCGATTATTGCCGGCGCCGGCCCTGCCGGACTTACGGCTGCCTACGAATTACTGACGAGAACGGATATCATTCCCGTTATTTTTGAAAAAAGTAAAGATATCGGTGGTATCAGCAAAACGGTAAACTATAAAGGAAATCGTATAGATATCGGCGGACACCGGTTCTTCTCTAAATCAGACCGGGTAATGGACTGGTGGTTGCACATGATGCCTATGGAAGAGGTCGAGGGGGAGACCGTACGTATTCAATACCAGAATAAATCCAGGGTAGTGCAACAGCAGAAAGGACAGCAGGCCGGGGGCCAAAATCCTGATAATGTAATGTTGGTGCGTCACCGGCTTTCCCGTATTTATTTCCTGAAGAAATTCTTTAGCTACCCCGTAACTTTATCTGTAGAAACGCTGAAAGGACTGGGATTGATCCGCTCCGGTAAAATATTCCTGTCTTACCTGGCAGCCCGGCTAAAGCCTGTTAAGGAAGAAAAATCCCTGGAAGATTTCTTTATCAATCGCTTTGGAAGAGAACTTTACCTGACTTTTTTCAAAGACTATACAGAAAAAGTATGGGGGATATCCTGTAAGGAAATAGCTCCGGATTGGGGAGCACAGCGTATCAAAGGCCTTTCCATCATTAAAGCCATACAACATGCTGCCCGGCAGCAACTCAAACAAATGAAAGGCAATAAGGGCCAGGCGGATATCAACCAGAAAGAGACGGAAACCAGCCTGATCGAACGTTTCCTGTATCCTAAATATGGCCCCGGCCAGATGTGGGAGGAGGTAGCACGCCTAGTGGTCCTCAAAGGGGGGCAGATCCATATGGAGCATGAGGTGGCAGGCATTATCATGGATGGAGACCGGGTGAAATCTGTAAGGGTCCGCAATGGTGTGACCGGTGCAGAGGAGGAAAGAGATTGCGCTTACTTTTTTTCTACCATGCCCATGAAACAATTACTGACAGCAATGCAACCTGCGGTTCCCGCGGCTATACGGGAAGTTGCAGAAGGATTGCTCTATCGTGATTTTATTACCGTAGGCTTATTGCTGCATAAATTAAAGATAAGAGCCGACCGCCACCGTCCTGCAGGCAGGGACAATACGGTAAAGGATAACTGGATCTACATACAGGAGCGGGAAGTAAAGGTAGGCCGCCTGCAAATATTTAATAACTGGAGCCCTTTCATGGTACAGGATCCGGATCATATATGGATCGGAATGGAATATTTTGTCAACGAGGGAGATGAATTATGGAATATGGAAGATGCGCTACTGAAACAATTCGCTATTGAAGAATTGGAGCGGATACAGATCATCAATAAAGATGATGTCCTGGATAGTACGGTATTGCGTATGGAAAAGGCATATCCTGCGTATTTTGGTACTTATGACCGGTTTGAGGAGTTGAAAGCTTACACCGATAAGTTTGAGAACTTATTCCTTGTGGGACGGAATGGGATGCATAAATACAATAACAGTGATCATTCTATGCTTACCGCCATGACCGCTGTAGATAATATCATTGCTGGTAAACTGCAGAAGCAGAATATATGGGAGATCAATACAGAGCAGGATTATCACGAAGAAAAGGAGGAGCCTGTCGGAGGATAAGGCAATTTTCCCACAGTTTTTTTTCTTTGTTGTCCGCTCTGGTGCATAGACTGATCTGGCGTTGGCTCGTGCATGCTCTGCAATTACAGCAATTGTAACAACTGGCTTAGACAGCTGATCTCATAAGTGGGTTTTGCTGAATGTTGTTGTTGCTGCGGATTGAAATAAACCTGGTCCATGCCATAATTCTGAGCGCCCATAATATCTGCTTCAAGGGCGTCGCCAATCATGATACTCTCCGGGCATAAAGCGCCGGTAGCCAGGAGTGCATAGTCAAAAATAGCGGCCTGGGGCTTCATACTATTGCTGCTTTCCGAGGTGATTACCTGGTCAAAATAATGATCGATTCCGGAAGTACGGATCTTTTGCCGTTGTGTTTGCTCAAAACCATTGGTAATAAGATGCATCCTATAGGTTTTATGTCGGCAATAGTCCAGTATCTCTTTGGCATGTGGCATTAGTCTGCCCTGTTGGGGCAGCAGCTCCAGATAGATATGACTCATCTGGTGTGCCAGTTCCGTGTCCGGGATCTTAAAGTCAAGTAAAGTATGCCACATGCGCTTCCAGCGCAGCTCTTCCCGTCGGATATACCCTTTCCGGTAACGTTCCCAGAAACGTTCATTATGCATTTCATAGGTAGTTCTGAAAGATTCGAACAAGGCTATGCCTCTTTCTTCCAGGTTGAAACCATGATAAAGTTGATGCAGGGTAACGGCTGAATTCTGTTCAAAGTCCCAGAGTGTGTGATCCAGGTCGAAGAATATATGTTTATATTGTTTCAAGTTCTGTCGAAGTTCATTAAGAAAGCATCCTGTGTTTTTCTACGGCTATTCCCCGTTTCCTCAGCCAATAACCTCCATTACGGTACGAAACGCGGCGAATTGATTGGCGAATTTATCCATCCCTTTCCGGCGCATCCGGGAGGCGTGGAGGTTAAGGTATTCCTGGTATTGCTCCGGAGTAGCACAATGATACTGCACTACATAAGTGACACCCTCACTTTCATCTTGCTCCAGGAGACGGCATAACCTGTAGTCGCTGAACAGGCCGGTTTGCATCATATCCTTAAGGTGCTCTTCCTGCATCCACTGCAGCCATTGTGCAGCAACGGCCTGTTCTACTTTTATCGTTACATTATATAGAATCATATTGATCTGTTTTTTGTTTGGCGCTGACCCCTACTTTCTGCTGGTTACTTCTTACGGATAGCGGCATCCAGGCTGAATTTACCCGGGCCTAACAGCAAAATAGCCGTATAACCAAAAAGAAAGGCCGGGACCAGCTCATATTTTCCGAAAAACTGCCATTCGTGTACTTTTAAGGCAACCAGCATGGTGATAATCAATGGAATGGTGGCCAGCCTGGTGAATAAGCCCAAAATTAACAGTAGGGAACAGAAAAATTCGGCAAAAGTGGCAAAACTTAGAGAAAGAACAGGACTGAGACCCATGAAGGACATGAAATTATCTTTTTTTTCTGCAAAATGAGACAATTTAGCCCATCCGTGATTGGGGATCATCAGGACGCCAAAACCTACCCTCAGTAGGAGCGTAGCCATATTAAATGCAAGTGGAGTATAACTGTGCCAAAAAAGTTTTTTCATATTTTAATGCTTACGCAGTAATCCCGGGAGATCACCAAAAAAAGTTTTAGAATCATTATGTCATTGCGAAACAATGACTTATTTAAAGATTTCATGAAATTTATCCTAGCTTGCAAATTTAAAGCCGGAAGCAAACAACGGTGCCTGTCTTTCACAGGAAACGGGGTAAAAATACTAAATAAGTTGGTATAGGAAGGGTGAAAATGATGTGAAACCGATTTCTTAAGGTTGTGGTAACGAACGGAGCGGAAGCAGGGCAGGCATTAAATCACGAAATTGAGTAGTTCTACCTAAGAATCATCTGTGCTAGTAAGTTATATTTGTGACTATCAGTAAGTTCTTTAATTTCAGGATTACTTACTGTAGGGAAGGAAGGTGTTTTGATCTGATGATATTTTTAATGTCGGGTTAAAATAACAGATAGCACATTAGTGAACAAGGGTAGGGTGCCTTTTGTTGGTAAGACTGATGTACATTCATGTTTTTTATAAGTTTTGTATCTATGGTAGCACTTTTTACACGAAGATTAATTTATAGTATCGGAATTGCACTCCTAACATGGATTTGTGTTGCTGTACCCTATGACGTTGGCGCGGTTACCGTTACCGGAACGGATATAAGGATCGATTATATTGGAACGGCGGGGCCCACTGACCTTACTTACCGTGTTTTCGTGGTCGTTTATACCCAGTGTGATAATAGTGGTTCTATTGCATTGAGACCCAATATAGATATAACAGTTTCTTCCAGCAGCAATAAGGTAAATATGAATATGCCGCTACAGCGATTGCCTGCCCAGGCCGGCGATACGCTGAGCTCAGTTTGTCCTAACGTTACACCGCGTAATTCCTGTTATGATCCGGCGTTGATGAACCAGCGCCCGGGGTATATAAAAACAACTTATACCGGTGTTATTTCCCTGCCCGCTCAGGCGGAGGACTGGGTTTTTTACTATTATCACCTGGGTAATGGCAGGGGGAATACTTCGGTGAACCTATGTGAATCTATGATCATGCATGTGGCGGCATTGTGCTATTTTAACAACAAGATCCGTTACAACAACAGCTCTCCGAGATTTACTGCTAATCCTGTCACCTATCTCAATCTCAATCAACCTTCGCATATCTTCAACGGGCCTGCGGACCCGGACCTGGATTCCCTGGTGGTGCGTCCTACGAACTCTTTAGGATGCCTGACCTTTAATGGCACTTCCTGCCCGACTTGTGGTTTGTATTCAGAGATCAGCTACCTGGCTGCGTTTAGTGTAAATCAACCCATAGTCACCAACCCGCCTAATAGTTATTTTGTAAACCCGGTATCAGGAACCGCTTCTTTTACTCCGGCTATAGGTGGAAGCTATGCATTTGGATTTAAATGTGAAGAGTATGACAGGCGGACAGGAGCGCTGATGGGATACGTTATCCGGGATATAGCGGTGCCGGTAACCTTTTACACTGGAGGATCCTTCACTTTAGATAGTTTACCCACCAATCTCATTGGCGGCATCCCGGCCCCCCAGGGG
>CAZFKK010000163.1:0-832 GCA_964519735.1 uncultured Taibaiella sp. | reverse complement strand
CCCAGGGGAGCAGCAGTCTTGTTGTTTGCCCGGGTACCGCTCTTGAGTTTAATATTGCTGCACAATCAACGGGTGGCTCAGTATTCCTGATCGCCGAAAGACCGACAGCTCCTTCGAGCACTTTTACGGTGACAGGCAATGGTGGTGCGGCAGCTTCCGGCCGGTTTTCCTGGACCCCGGGGCCTAACGATATAGGTCAGCATGTTATTTTGATCAAGGGGGTGGATTCCGCTTGCGGCAATGCCCAGTACCCTTACATTCATGAAAAGTACTCCGTGATTACCATAAATGTAATTGCCGGAATTGATGCTGGTCCTGATAAAACTTATTGTGGCTTATCAGGCATTCCTATGATGATTGGGCCGGATATGGTGATCCCCGGAATTGGCTATAGGTGGACCGCAGTTGATGGTTCTGCGGCGCTTTATATGGATAACCCTAATATTCCTACGCCAAAGGTAATGCCGTCTAATACCATTACCTACGTATTGACTACAACAGGCTTGCCGGCAACGTGCAAGCAAAAGGATACGATAACGGTTATGGTGGATAAGACAAATGGCTTGACGGTTACTCCCCCGAGCCCCATTACACTTTGTGATGGTGAACTGCTCGAACTTGAGGCAATTGCCACAGGACCACCTCCTTACCAGAATTTTCCTTGTGGGCTTACTGGAGTGCCGCCCACAACACCTTTGGATTCCGTTGCTGTTGAGCCGCTGGGATCGGGTATGGTGGCAGGCAACAATCCCCAAAGTACACCCTTTAATGCGCAAACCACCTCGCGACACCAATACCTGGTCAGGGCTTCGGATTTGTTGGCGGCGGGCAT
>CAZFKK010000162.1:0-6730 GCA_964519735.1 uncultured Taibaiella sp. | reverse complement strand
TGTGTCTATTGGCCCGGGATCATTGGGAGGGCTGCCCGGTATGATACTTGAGGCACAGCTTGGACGGCTTATGCATATCATGGCTATCCGTTTTGAGCAGGAGGATGCGCATTTGTTACGCAAGATTAAAGAGCCCGTAAAAGGAAAGAAAATCAGCAGCGCTGATTTTGAAAAATTGGCTATACAGAAACAGGAAGAATTACAAAAGCAGTACGGCGGTAAAGGAAATGTGATCATCATGAACTCCTCTTCACGATAAACATCCCCCATACATCTCCTGCTATGCTAAAATATATCATTCAGACACTCCTTTGCTCTTGTATCGCGGTTACGGTACAGGCGGCATCGTATCAGCTTCACGGTAAAATTACAGATAGTGCAGGGATAGCCCTGCCGGGCGCTTCCGTGTCTTTATTGTACCCGGCGGATTCCACCTTAGCTGTTTTTGACATTAGTAATAAAAATGGCGAATTCAGCATATCAGAGGTGAAAGAGGGGAGTTACCTCTTACAGGTGGCTATGATGGGCTACTACACAGAATACCGTTTCATCACCCTTCCTGCTGCAGGAGGAGATCATCTGGGTATTATTCCCCTTCTGGAAAACAAGGCTGCTCATTTATTGAATGAAGTCGTGATATCCGGAGAGAAGGTACCTGTACGTCTAAAAGGAGATACGCTGGAATACAATGCAGGTTCCTATAAAGTAAAGCCGGATGCTGTTGCCGAGGACTTGCTCCGAAAGCTTCCGGGTGTACAGGTAGATCAGGAAGGCAATATCAAAGCAATGGGAAAAAACGTAAGTAAAGTGCTGGTGGATGGTAAAGAATTTTTCGGAGACGATCCGAAAGTAGCTACTAAAAACCTGCCGGCCGATGCCATCGATAAGGTACAGACTTTTGAGAGAAAATCTGAAGAAGCTTTTTTTTCGGGTATAGATGACGGAGAAAGAGAACAAACCTTAAACCTGATACTTAAAGAGGGTAAAAAAGAAGGATATTTCGGAACTGCTAAGGCCGGTTTAGGATTGCCGGAACATTATGACGCTACGCTCCGTGCTTTTCAATTTCGTCCTAAAAGCCAGGTGGCCGTACTGGGTATGTTGAATAATATCAATAAGTTCGGGTTTACCTTGCAGGATTATATTGATTTCAATGGCGGGTTAGGTTCCGTGGTACAACAGGGAGGTACCCTTAACCTTCAGTCCGGTAGTATGCCGGTTGATTTCGGGCAGCCTATTCCGGGTAAAGTCAGTTCCGGAGCTGCCGGCCTGAATTACAGTATAGAACCCTGGAAGAAAAGCCGGCTCCATTTCAATTATATGGGAAGCGGACTGAAAAAATTCCTGGATCAATGGGTATCCAGCCGGAATTATACACCGGATAAAGATTTTGAAAAAGTGGAGCACACGGAAAGCAATGCACTTAATTTAAATCATCGTCTTGCTGCGACCTGGCGTAACCAGGTTGATTCTGTACATCTTATTACCCTGAATGTATCAGGGCAATCGGGAGGTAACAAGGAGGATAGCCGGTACGAGGGGGCGTCTTATGTACTGTCCGGGCTACAGAACAGTCTCGATAACCGGGCTTGGTCAAGGGGCAATTCAGTTGACCTGGACGGATCGGTAAGTTGGCTGAAGAAGAGGAGTGGCCCCTGGTCCCTGTTACAGGTCCGGTTAGGCGGTATTTACACCCAAAACAGAGCCGCAACGCAGTGGGATAACAGCATACTTTACGGGAATGGCGCCGGAGCCGTTAGAGATAACCAGTATCGAAACCAGGAGCTGGTCAGGGCGGGCAGTAACATTTCTATGGGTGTGGTGCGTACTTTAGGTGGCGGTTTTTTCCTGGAACCTTCAGTCACAGGACGTTTTGTTAAAGAAACGGCTATGCGCCAGCAAGGCCCTGCTACAGGTGGGGCTGAGGTCACAGATTCATTGAGCCCCCATTTTTACCTCAATATCTTAACCCTTAGTCCGCAACTGGCCCTCAAGAGCACCCGGAAGCATTTGAGCTGGAATATCGCACTGGGATGGGAGGCCGGAGGCTTTGTCCCTTTCCTAAAGGGACAGGATGCCCATCAGCGTCATTATCAATATTTGTTACCTTCTGCCTGGTGGCAAAGAGATCTGTCTGCAGGAAAACGGTTGGCATTACGTTATCATACCCAGGTAAATGTACCCGGTGCGTTGCAATTGCTCCCGGTGGTCGACTATAGTAATCCCCTGTTGCGCACCAGGGGTAACCCGGATCTGCAACCGGAATATGCCCATCGTCTCAACCTGGATTACCATCATTTTGATGCATTTTCCATGACTACCTTTTATATAATGATGAGTGGGGGATATGTAAAGAATAAGATGGATTGGCGTAGGGTCGTACAACCGGATTTGAGCCAGGACCTGGACATGGTCAATACCCCTTATGCTTTACAAATGAATGGAAATAGTCAGTATGGTAAACCCATACAGAAATGGCGTATTCATATAAATGTAGGGTTGCAGGAAAGCTGGAGCAGCACTATAACTCCTGTTAATGGTGTGAATAACCTAAACAATACCTGGGGGCATCAATTAGAACTCCGTTTCAATAACCTGAATAATGACCAATGGGATATCAGGTGGGGCGGCAGTCTGGGCCTGTCCACTACCCGGTTTTCTTTAAACAGTGAATTGAATAATGTTTATTATCATTACGCTGGATTTTTAAGAATAGAATACCGGCCGGCAGTGCAATGGAGTTGTTCCTTCTCCGGGGATATCACCCATTATGCTGCCCGTAGTTTTGATGATCCGGTAACAGTGCCGTTATTAAAAGCAGATTGCTCCCGTTATTTAGGAAATAACCAGAGGACCACAATCACCCTCAGTGCTTTTGATTTGCTGAATAGAAACAGGTCTGTTCAACGTACCAGCCAGGTAAATAACCTGATGGAGCAACGTACGAATGTGATGGGCAGGTATGCTCTGCTTTCCCTGGCTTACAAGCTGAACAAAGTGGGGCGGAGGGGCCAGGATGGTATTCAGCTCAAAATGCCTTAAGCAGGTAAATCTTCTTTGTTCCTTCCCTTATCATTTAAGTTAATTGCCGGGTTTGTAATAAAATTCAATATATAAATCGTGAATAAGCTTCTTTTGGCATTATGTTTGTTTAGCTAATTACTAGTCAAAGTACAAAGCAGCAAGATTAGAACGACAAGTACATTTATTGTAAAATGAAACCGCTTTAATCTTAAGCTTGTATATAAATCAAAGCAAAAACACACATAGGATGACCAAAGTTCAGGAATTTGTAAACAAAGCACTCGAACGCTTTAATGGGAATAATGAATTAGAAATGAAATTTCATTTATCCTGGGAAAATGCACGTCAGTATTTAATGGCCAAATACACGCTTCCTCCGTTCCAGTTACGTCCGGATGGATTCAATAAGGGTAAAGTGTCCTATACGGCAATACTCGCCTCTGTTTTAAGTATTAATTGGGTGGAAGGAGCCGTGGCCACCTGGGCCAAATACGATGAGCAGGATCAACATACCTTGATCACTAACGTCTTCGAATTTCTCAACGAAAGATTCCTGGAAAAAATGCAACAAATTAATATATAAGCAATAGTGCATAATATATAAGGAGTGGAAGTAGCACCAAACAAAGGGCTATTTCCACAAAAAGCAGCAACCAATGAATGCCGGACACACTGTTTGGGTCTTTCATAAGGCGCATGATTTGATTAATGCCTTAAATATACAACATCAAATCTCAAAATGCAATGCTTATTTTAGGTAGGTAAGGAGGCGATTTTGTGTAGTTTTTTGTGCCGTTACATGCTTTTGAATATTCCATCGCATATGTACCAGGTCTAGTCTTCACTATAAAACTCTATTAATGAAGCTACAAAGGGATCTGCCCAGCCTTCAGTTATATCCTCATAAGCATCGTCCGGAATATGAGTGTGCACCACTTCAAATGATGTGCCCTTTTTGTGGGGGTGAAGTTTGATCGTAACGATCGAGGGCGTTTCCTGGTCGCCAAAATACCATTCCTGTATGATTTTCGAGGAAGGTTCCAGGGCTATAAACCGACCACTGATGGCATCGTCCCATAAAGAAAATTCGCCACCTACCCTGGCATCTATGCTTACATGATCACCGGTCCATAAACGCGCAGTGGCTTCATTGGTCAGCGCAATATAGATATCTTCCGGGCTGCCCGGTATGATGAAATATTTTTTAAAGTCTTTCATGTTTTTCGAATTGTTGCAAATATATTACATGAAAGTGAGTATCCGGCTGAGCCTCGTAATTTCTGATGGGATCCCCTCGTGTATAAATATACCTGTATTATTTCCCGGAGTCACTAAAATCAGAATTGATCATCCGGATTTAGTGCAGGCATCGATAATGTAACTGCACCAGTCCTTTATCAAATGACTTGGCTGACATGAGTATCAATTTTTCTTCCGGCCTTCCTTCTTTAAAGAGTTGGGTGCCCTTACCCACTAGGATAGGGATTAGGGAAATGACCAGTTCGTCAATCAGGTGTTTCTGCAATAGATCGTTGACAATTTCCGCCCCGCCATCAATAAATATGTTCTTCCCCGGTTGGGCTTTCAGGCCGAGAACCAGCTCTTTGAGATTGTGGGTATAAAATTGTGTTTTACCAATAGTCGCTCTGGGCGTTCTGGTGATTACAAAGGTGTCTTTGTCACCGTGAATGAATTCCGGCACGTTGGCCTTAATCCAGTCGTAGGTTTTCCTGCCTAATATAACGGTGTCCACGGTGTTTATAAAATCAGCATATCCATAATCTTCGCCTTCTTTTTCCACGATAGACAAAAAGTTAAGATCATCATTCGGTTGGGCTATATATCCGTCCAGGCTGGTTGCGATATAAAGGATTACTTTCCTGTTCATATTTTGTTTCAGATATTTTGAGGCAAAGGTAAAATAGGTGGATGACAACCCTATGTCAGGATTCCGGTGCTGCCAAAAAAAAAATTACAAAAAAAAAGCAAAATAAGATTTGAATGAAAATAAGTATTACATTTGTTCCGTCAATTACAAAGAAATGAAGATACCCACCTTTACCTACAATGACAATTGCTGCAGCTCAGTTATGATGAGTTGTTGTATAGCTATGCCAATTATAAATTGTATCGGGTAAAGTAAAAAATATTAGTAACATCTACTAAAACTCCTCCGATACCCTTCGGAGGATTTTTTTTGCAAAAAGAAATAAAGCATTTATGAGCTCAGGGTTTTTCAATACATTGTCACTCTTTAGGACCAATATAGTGAGCACTAAGCTGGAAACGTGTTGTTGTTGTCCTGCGCTATTCCGAATTTATGCTATGTGACTATTAAGATTTTTCTTCTCGAAAAAGGGCTTTACCACATAGTGTAAAGCCCTTTTTTTATAGATCAAGTCTGATGAATTAACCCCTGGTGCTGTGGCCGAGTGGTTAGGCACGGCTCTGCAAAAGCCGGCACACCGGTTCAAATCCGGTCAGCACCTCTAAAATTAAATGAAATATTTATGACGAATCAAGACCATTCCAGGTTTTATGTTGATGAACATGTAGTACGGATAGTAGGTGCCCAGGTAGTCTTACTTACCGGTGTCGCTATCTTTAGTCATTCACAACTGGTGATCCTCTTGCTGGCCCTGGATTTTGCGCTCAGAGCATTTACTACGCTGTCTTCACCGCTAGCATTAGTGGCAAAGTTGATCGTACGCAAAGCAGGCCTAAAGCCGAAAGTCATCTTTGCCCCACCTAAAAAATTTGCTGCCTTGTTGGGATTTCTTTTTGCTGTCTCTTTATTTATTCTATCCTTTACAGAACTCACCTTATTATATTATCTTATCGCCGTTTTACTCCTGGTTTGTGCGTTGCTTGAATCCGTTTTCAGCATTTGCCTGGGATGTTATGTATATAATTGGTTTGTAGCGCCCGTAATCAATAAGAGGAACAGCCTTAAGTAAGCAGAGCCTGCCCCAAATATTTCACTCCAGGCATCCGGAATAGGTTTTTTTTTACAAATTACCTATCTTGGCAGTATGTCCAGTACAGTTGTCAAACCTACACGCCGCACAATCAGGGCCATCATCAGTGGCTCGATCGCTAACCTTGTTACCTGGTACGATTGGTATATCTACTCGGCTTTTGCCATTTATTTTTCGGCTTCATTTTTTCCAAACGGCAGCCAGACCGTCCAGTTGTTACAAACGGCGGGTATCTTTGCCCTTGGCTTCCTGATGCGTCCCGTAGGTGGATGGCTTTTAGGTAGTTTTGCAGACCGGTTTGGCCGACGTAAATCCATGTTGATCGCTGTCCTGTTGATGTCGTTCGGATCCCTGATGATAGCCCTCACGCCGTCCTATGATACAATTGGCGTATATGCTCCGGTTCTGCTGCTTTTAGCGCGTCTTATCCAGGGATTCAGCATCGGTGGAGAAACCGGTATATCCACTGCTTACCTAAGTGAAATGCCGCCTCCGGATCGTAGGGGCTTTTATTCAAGTTTCCAGTACACGACACTTGTAGGCGGGCAAATCCTGGCGCTGGGCACATTGATCCTGCTGCAGCAATTTTTACTGACCGAGCAGCAACTGCAGGATTGGGGCTGGCGCATCCCATTTGTCATCGGCGCATTGCTTACATTAATCACCTATTACCTGCATAACAATCTTCATGAGACACAGGCCTACCAGGCGGTTAAGGCAAAAAATAC
>CAZFKK010000161.1:0-6735 GCA_964519735.1 uncultured Taibaiella sp. | reverse complement strand
CAACTGACGGCCCCGGTACGCTGGACACAAACCATACAGCAAATGGTGGCAGATGGGATGGGCTCTTTCATAGAATGTGGACCGGGTAATGTATTACAAGGTTTGATCCGTAAAATTTATAAAGAGGCCCAAGTTCAGGGTATCAGTTAAACTCAGGGGGTAATACATTTTTTCCCGCAGAATCATCGCAGATTTAAACCGCAGATCAACACAGATAAAAAAATCAGCGGAAATCTGCGTAACCCATCAGCGCAAATCAGCGGGAAAAAATGAAGGCCCGGCCTCCCTCAGGTTGTTGATTTTCCCCCGGCGATGCCTAGCATCAATGCTTTTTTGACTAACCCGGCAATATTTTTCACATCCATTTTTTCCATAATGTGCTTCCGGTGGTTTTCAACGGTATTGAGGCTGATGAATAGCTTTTCGGCAATATCTTTACTTGAATTTTCATCAACGATCATTTGCAGGATCTCTTTTTCCCTCCGGGTGAGTATGATCGGCTCGTGACTGGTTTTGTTATTAAATCCAAGCATGTCGTCCATCAGCTTTTCTTTCAAGCTGGTTTCAATAAAAGGCATACCTGAATATACGGTTTCAATGGCTTCCACGAGTATCCTGGCCTGGGTGTTCTTTAATAAATAGCCGAGGCATCCTTTCCTGATCAGTTCTCTTACCCGTACGGGGGTATCTATACTGGTTATGGCCAGGATCTTTATGCCCGGATATCGTTCCGAGAGTACCGGGATAAGCTCATCTCCATTCCAGTCCGAAAGCTGGATGTCCAGTAATAATACATCCGGGAAACGGGTATTTAATCCTTCTAATAGTTCCGCACCACTGTTGAACGTATCAATGATCTCTATATTACTTCTCTGGGATATTATATACCTTAAACCATCTATTACCATGGGATGATCATCGGTTATGGTCACTTTTATAGTAGGGTTTGTGTTCATGTCCGGCAAGTATTTTCGGGATTCTCCGGCAATTTAAGGCAAAAACAGATAAAGTATCCTACCCGGGACGATTTATGTTCTTATTTACACCGTATTCCCCTGGCTTCCCTTGCATACACATTGTGAAATGTAATATTTACGGAAGTGCCGACCCCTTGCTGGCTTTGGATGTCCATGCTGCCTCCCAGGGAAATAATTCTCTGCCGCAGGCTATACATGCCTATTCCGTTGTTATGCCCTCCTTCGTTGATCAGCCCGGTGCCATTGTCCTCAATGGTAATAGAGATTTCATCGGAAGGTTCGAAGATGAGCTGGATAATAATATCATCTGCCTGGCCATGTTTGATCGCATTGTGTACGGACTCCTGTACGATCCGGTAGATAGACAGGGCGGCATCGGGAACGATCGGTTGCGGATTGCCCAGTAACTGAAAATGTACCCGCAGTACCGGGGGCTTACTCATGCTGTTACAGTAGTGTTTCAGGGCCTCGACAAGTCCGTTGTTCAGCAGTTTTTCAGGAAATAAGTTATGGGAGGTGCGCCTTAGCTCTTCATAAGCATCATCCAGGAGCTTTAATCCCTTATGATGTTCTGTATTTTCACAAAAGCCATTATATTCTTCGGCCAGTGAATTGTCCAGTTGCATTCTTGCCGCACTGATCATATTGCATACCCCATCGTGCAATTCCTGGGCTATCCTTTTCCGCTCTTTATTTTCGCCATCCATCCGGGCCTTTAGCTGTTCAATCTGTTGTTGTTGCAATAGGTTATTAATCCTGTTCTCCTGGATTTTCTGACGGTGTTTGCTATTGCGGTAGAGCACCGTAGATAATACAGCGAGCAATAAAAAAGCAATACTTATCGAGGCAAACCAAAAGGTACGTTCTTTGAGCTTGGTTTTTTGTTGCTGGATATCCAATTGCCGCTGGGTGAGCACTTTGTCTTTTTGGGCGGATTGATATTTTATTTCCAGTTCATTAATGATCCGCTGTGTTTCCTGTATGGAGATGGTATCCGTTGTGGCCACGGCTAACTTTAAGTAATGATAGGCTGCCCGCTCATCCCCGGTGGAATCATACAGGAAGGACAATGTTTTGTATAAATCTGAAATAATTAACTGTTCTCCGGATGCTTTTACTAATTCAATTCCTTTTAAAAGAGCTTGTTTGGCCATTACATAATCCCTGAGTTGAAAGTAAGATTGCCCCATCATATAAAGCAGGCTGACCTGGGCGCTTGTGGCCCCTATTGTTTTGGGCATGGCATAGGCCTTTTGGAAATAGCGTAAAGCCTGGGCGTAAGCTCCCTTCTTAAAGTAAACCGTTCCTATGCCATGATAAGCATCAACTGCAGCGTAGGAATCCGGGACAAAAGGGGACAGATCTATGGCAGACTGGAAGTAATAAATAGCAGAATCGGATTTTTCATTGAACCGGGAATAGATAAAGCCGCGAACCGTATAGGTTTTGATCAACTGTGCGGTATCCTTTGATTGTAATGCCCAGTTTTCTACTTTTTGCTGATAATGAAGGGCATTTTTCTCATTATGCATATTCATCCAGAAAATACTCAGGTTGTTATATACTGTTATGGCAGTACGGTTTCTCGCGGTGTCATATTGTTCCGCGATATCGATAGCTTTATAGGATGAGGAAGCCGCGGAATCAAAATATTTAAGGTAGAAATAGGCGATGCTTTTTAAACTATATAGAAAAGCAGGGTACATTTTGTTTCCATTCCCTTTTTCAGCCAGCGTGATCGCCTCATCAAAGTATCGAATGGCTTGCGGGTATTCTGCTAACAGGAGATGGCTCATGCCCCGTACTTCCAGGGTTTTGGCCATCACAGACTGGTATTGTATCTGCTTGCTGGATGTAATGGCCAGTTGTATTAAAGGCAGGGAACTTCCCGGAAGGTTGGCCTTGAGGTTAAGGGAATCCGCTACCTTTATCAAAGAATCCACTTCTTTCCTGTTTAAAGGCAGATCATGTCTGTTCTTTAGCCAGGGCAATTCACCCTGCTGTGCCCATACTGTCGTCAATGACAAAAGAGCTAGTAGGATAATACAGATGGATCTGGGTGAGAAAGGCACATTTTCGTTTTTGTGATTGATATAAAAGTTTGATTTTCTGCTGTGTACAATAAGTCAGCCTGCCGGATAAGCTGTTAAAACAAGGGTAAATGTACCAAAAATAGTGGTAAGTAACCATTTTCTAAAATGAGGAGATGTAAGGGAGGAAAGGATTCATTATGGATAGGATAGGCTTACCGCAGGGTTGATACGGCCAATATGCTAATCACCAAATTTCAATTACCTTTGCCTTATGCGTAAATATCCCATAGGACTTCAGAATTTCAGAGAAATAAGGGAGGGCGATTATTTATATATTGACAAGACCAAAATCATCCATCAGCTTATCGATTCCGGTAAATACTATTTTTTAAGTCGTCCCAGACGCTTTGGAAAGTCATTGCTGATGTCTACCATAAATGAGATTTTCAGTGGGAGCAAAGAGTTGTTCAGTGGTCTCTGGATCGAAAACAACTGGAATTGGGAGAGAAAGCACCCGGTGATCAAAATGTCGTTTTCCAATATCGGTGTGAAAACCATTGGGTTTAAAGAAGCCGTTTTATTAGCTTTAGAAGATAATGCCAACAGGCTTAATATTACGTTAGAAGCAACAACCATTGACCTTCGTTTTAAAGAACTGATTCAAAAAGCGGGAAAAAAAGAGAAAGTAGTCATTCTCATAGATGAATATGACAAACCCATAATAGACAACCTGGAAGACCTGCCCCTAGCCGAAAAAAACCGGTCCCTGATAAAGGATCTCTATTCTATTCTCAAAGATGCAGACCCTTATATCCGCTTCCTAATGCTTACCGGCGTAAGCAAGTTCTCCAAAGTCAGCATCTTTTCCGATCTTAATAACCTTGAGGATATTACCCTGTCCGATACTATGCATGACCTGCTGGGCATTACACAAACCGAGATAGAAGAAAACCTGAAAGAAGAAATAAAGGAGCTGGCAGATAAATACAAAGATATCCCCGACATCCTGCAGGAAATAAGAAAATGGTACAACGGTTATTCCTGGAATGGCACAAACACGGTATATAATCCTTTTTCCCTGCTTAATTTCTTTAAGAGTAAACAGTTCCATAATTTCTGGTTTGAAACAGGAACGCCCACCTTTTTAATAAAACAATTACAAAAACGAAAAGTATATGACTTTGAGAATGCCAAAGTTTCCGCTAATGACCTTGGCAACTTCAATATTGAAAACCTCCTGCCGGTAACCCTGTTATTTCAGACAGGATACCTGACTATAAAAGATTATAGCTACATCACAAGGTTATATACTTTAGGATACCCTAATATGGAAGTAAAGGCCAGCCTCACTGAATACCTGCTTGCAGCTTATAACCATACTACGCCTTCCGAATCCATATCCCTGGCTTCTGTCATCTTTCTTGCTTTGAAGGATAATGATGTGGACCGGGTAATTACAGCTATAAATACATTGATGGCTTCCATTCCCTATGACTTATGGAAAGGCGCTACAGAGTTTTACTATCATACCATTGTGCACCTGGCATTTACGCTGGTAGGCACCTATATTCAGAGTGAAGTGCATAGCGCTGAGGGCAGATGTGATGCCATTGTGAAAACAGACACACATATCTATGTCTTGGAGTTTAAACTGGATAGATCTGCTGACGAAGCCCTGCAACAGATAAAAGACAAGAATTATTTAGCGCCTTATGCCACTGATAAAAGAATTAAAGTCGCAATAGGCATCAATTTTTCTTCAGAAAGCAGGAAGGTAGAAAGCTATTTAGTAAGATTGTCTGAATAAACAATGGATCCTCTGCGGGATCGCATTTTTTCAAGACAGGACTGTCGTTTTCCCGGGTGGGATAGCCTTCATCCCGGGTGGTATAATGACCTGCCAGATCAGTAATTACCAATGTGCCAGCTCTGCTCTTATCAACCTCGACCTTGTATATAAGGCTAGAAACAGGCCAGGTATAGCCGAGCTGTATTTCAAGAGACCCTAACACTAATCAGGCAACACAACCTTAGTAACGAGAAAAAGGTTTTCGCTTTATTAAGCATACTCTCCCTCCGTTTGTCGCAGGAAAGGGTTAAAGATGCTTTAGAGCTTCTATACGAAATAGAATTTCTTAAAGAAGATTATGAAAATTCCGGACGTATCGGGAATTATGTTAGTTATTACTGGGGAAAGGTGTATTTTCTTCAAAAAGATTATAGTGCTGCTGAACGACATTTAGCCTCAGCTTTAAGTGGGGCAGAACTCAACGGTGATTATCTTGCTATAATGGCTGCACACCAAATGCTTACCAAAATATATGCTACCAATCGCCACTTTGAAAAGGCATACGAGCACCAGCGAGCGTACTGAACACTGTATGACAGTCTTCAAAAAGCAAAAACAATCCAGGAGAGTAACGAATTTGAAGCCCAATATCAAGCCGAAAGAAAGCACAGGGAAATAACAGAACAAAAGCTACTGAATAGCCAGCGGGAAGCTAAAATAAGGCAAAAGACTCTATGGATATGGGCAGGTATCCATCTGTTCTGTACTGCTTGCTATCCTGGCTATACTGCTGCTGACCGCCTTCCGGCGCCGGAAAAAGCTGCAGGAAAAAGAAATAAAGCTGATGCAGCAGGAACAGCAGATAACACAGCTCAGCGCCATTATGCAAAGCGAGGAAAAGGAGCGTAACCTCATAGGTCGCGACCTGCACGACAGTATCGGCGGCATGATAGCCGATATCAATATGAAACTGAATATAGCCATTAAGCGCAATAAGGGGATAACGGATATGAAAGACTTTGAAGAGGTTCAAACCATGCTGCAGGATACCGCCCTGGAAATACGCAAAACGGCGCACAACCTTATGCCTGAGCTGCTTCAGGAGCATAGCCTGCAGGAAGCGCTTAGCCTGTACTGTAACCAGATCAACCGGTGCAGGTGAGGTAATCATAAAGCTGTACTGCCACGATGTACCCGGGACGATCGACAATAGGCTTACCATCCAGCTTTACCGGATGATACGGGAGTTGGTACAGAATATCCTGAAGCATGCCGACGCTACCAGGGCTACCCTGCAGATCAGGCAGCTCGATGGCATCCTGAGCATTAACGTGGAAGACAATGGAAAGGGATTTAATGTTGATCATACCAGTGCCGGTATGGGCCTGAAGAACATTTTGTCCCGAGTAGAGTTCATGCAGGGGTATATATCTATAGACTCGTCTGCCGGTAATGGTAATACCGTTTATATAGAACTGGATCTTAACACACTAAATAAATCATCTATTACATGAATACGATCCGTCTGTCCATAGCAGATGACCACCCTATGGTCATCAAAGGCATACAAAATATTATGGCCGATTACCCGCATATAGTGCTAAAGGGTATTTATGCAACAGGGGAAGCTTTACTGGAAGGGCTGGAAAAAGACATGCCGGATGTGCTGCTGCTGGATATTCATCTGCCTGGTAAGTCGGGAGATGAACTGGCCCCGATCCTTATTCATAATTACCCGGCTTTAAAAATACTGACACTTACCAATGCAGATAGCGCACTTTATATACGTAATATGCTGCGGCATGGCGTACATGGCTATGCACTGAAGACCATTGACCCGGAAGTATTGGTCCACGCTATTGAATTGATCCATAAAGGAGGGCAATATATCGATCCTTCCATCAGGGAAAAAGCAGAAGATATGACCCTGCGTAAC
>CAZFKK010000160.1:1168-6826 GCA_964519735.1 uncultured Taibaiella sp. | reverse complement strand
TAATGATTTTGTGATTTTTACATCCGTTATGTTTCCCTGGATACCCACGTTAAAACTGCTCATGACCTTGCCTGAGAATCCTTTTCTGTCCCTTTGGTCAGAGGGAAACTTTATATTCTTACCTAGAAAGGCTAGCATAGCATCATTTCCCCCAGGGAATTGCGGCACTATTTCCGGCATGCAGGATTGATCATAATTGCCTAATGAGTCGAAGCATTTCGTTTCCAGGAGAACACCATTTTGGTAGATCTCAGAGAATGAAATTTGATCATTCTCATAATAATAGGCCCATATGCTATCTTTTTTCATGCCTTCTATATATTTTCCAAAAGCATTTAATATGCCGGAAGGGTAGTATTGATAATAATAACCTGTGCCCAGCCCCTTTCTGTCCATATCATACCATGCTTTGAGGCTGCCATCTTTAAATTTACTTACCCCTCTTCCTGCTATTATACCTTTAATATAAAATAATGAGTCTGTGTTATATCCTTCTTCGTCAAAGTCTATCCACAGACCTAGTTTTTCACCCATGAAATATTTACCTTGACTTGCAGTTTTTCCGTTAGTATGATATTCGAAAAACTGCCCCTCCCTGATCTTCAATTCCTGATCAGAAAAGGCCCCTTCGGATTTTAGGCTCTTACCTTGTATATAATAGTCCCAGCTATACCATAGGCCATTGTCCCGGTAGGCTATGGTGAAATACCACGCCCGTTGTCTATCCACCTTATTCCAGCGTATGTCAAAGAAGGCTTGTAAGGTGTCGTTTTCGTAATCCTGACTATGAACAATCCGGCCCTCAGGAAAGGAGTGTTCGTAGCGTTGACCGTATCCTGATTTTCCTGAGAGTAGACAAAAAATAAGTAAGGGTATTCCAAAGTGATGCATTGGCCATTAATTTTTTCGCTACAAGTTTAGGGAAATAAACCCGGCTAATCAAGGGTGAGGGGTAATTCCCTTACGGATTGTTATTGTTTAAGCGGATTTGTATTCGAGGATAAATAGTGCTATTTTAGCCCGCATAATACCTGTCTATGAAGATTCTTGTATTGTTGATGTGCTGTTGTGGGCTTTGGAACTTGCCCGGAGCCATGGTGCAATCACAGCCCCCTGTGGGTACTCCAGTAGTCCCTCCTTCTGTGATAAAGGAGACCTTGAGTAAAGCCGACCGGCTTTTTGAGGAAAGAATGTGGAAGGAAGCTTCCCGTATTTATAGTGATCATAAGGAGGTAACCAGGGCAAAGGCTTTATTTGAAAGTGCGTGTGCGGATGGCTTAGGAGAAGGTTGTGCTGAATTGGAGAAAATAAAATAAGGAGGAACTGGTCGACCTCTTTATTACTGCTTTTTTCACCCATCTCCTTATTGATTTCATCTTTTGCCAGCTTTATTTCTTCGTTGGCAGCAACCCGGTAGCTAACTTTAAATGGTGCAAGCGACATGGATATGATGGCGCGTATGGTTACTATATAGGGCAACTCCGTTTCGTATTTCATTTATATACAGTATAGTTGCTTTTTTGTTTTATTATTTATCTCGATGTCCCTTATGAAGTATATTTATCCTGCTTTACTTATCCTGCTATTATATTCCTGCAAGGATACCGGGCCTTCGCAACCCATAGCTATATTGCCTGTCAGTGCTGAGGATTCTACCAGGATGGCCATACTGTTTGCCCGGGCATCAACGCGACCTGACAGTGCCGGCAGCCTGTTGCAACGGGCGGAAGAAGTGGCAGCAAAGGGCGGCGCCAATAGGGATCTTTATTATTTGCTGCTTGGACGGCACTATATTCAAAACGGGAAGCTGGATGAAGCCACCGCAACAGTACATAAGGCGCTGGCCTATGTTGGGGCGGACACTTTGAAGTACCGTGCAGCCAAGTTCTATAACCTGCTCGGAGCTGCCGCAGCTTATAAGCAGCAACATGAGTTAGGGGTTACTCATTTCAATACTGCGATTAAGCTGTTTGAAGCGGATGGAGATACGCGGCAGGCTGCAGCTATAAAATTTAACCTCGCTAACCTGTTCTTTAGCCGTTTGGATTTTGAATCAGCTTATAAGTATAGCCTGGAAGCTGACCGGTCGCTTACTTTACTTAAGGATACGGTTTATCTCCCGCTTTGTAAGGCTATTGTTTCGGTAGCGGCCGGTAACCTTAACAAGAATAAAGAGGCGGTCAGGTATGCGGAGGGAGCGCTGAGCATGAGCCGGCAATACAATAGTGTCATGGGGATATTATTGGCTGATTATGCGCTTGGTGAAGTGGAAATGCATAAGGATAACTATGCCGGGGCGACAACACTTTTGCTCCAGGTGGTGCATCAGGCAGAACTGTTAAAGCAATATAATATATTGTTGCCCGCCCGTGCGGCACTTCTTAAATCCTACCTGATGCAGGAGAACTATGAGGAGGCGATCTCCTTCGGAGCCGGCGCGCTGAAGCTTTCTGTTGCCATGAATAATACGGATATCCGCTATAGCCTGTTGAAGAACCTGGCATTCAGCTATGCAGGTGTCGGGAGAAAGGACAAGGCTTTTGATTACCTGAAAGAGGCGGAACAGGAATTCCGCGATAAGTCCACGCTGAATAACCAGGAACTCATGCAGGAAATGCTGATCAAATATGAAACGGAAAAGAAGAATAATGTAATTCTGCAGCAGCGACATCTACTGGATCTTCAGAAGAGTGTAACTATTGTATGGATCGCAGTGAGCTTATTGGCGGTTAGTGTGTTGGCAGTCTATCGTATCTATACCAGGCAGAAAGGACGGGTTATTGCCCGGGAAAAGGAAGTGGATTTGCTGCTGGCTGTGACGCAGGGGGAGGAGCGGGAGCGTAAGCGTGTGGCTGGCGAATTGCATGATGGCATTGCCTCCGCTTTAATCGCGATCAAAATGAGAATGGAGCAATCAGAGGAGCCGCAACCATCTTTGATAGCGTTGATACGCAGAACGCACGGGGAAGTACGGCAAATTGCGCATAACCTGTTCCCTGTGGATTTTAAAACGGTGTCACTGCCTGCAGCGATCGGACAGTTTTGTGCCACATTTCCAGAGGCTCCGGTAGCAGTAGTCTTCCGGGATAATACAGATGATGTAGCGCTCTCTGCAGAAAGATCGTTGTTGTTTTATCGTGCTGTGCAGGAGCTTGTTCAGAATGCCTATAAGCATGCGAAGCCCACACAGATCAATGTTCAGTTTTCCCGGGCGGATCACCAGGAATATCTCCTGAGTGTGGAGGATAATGGTGAAGGCTTTGATTTTGCAGCTCAGGCCAATGCTCCCGGCTTAAGGGGCGTAAAGGACCGCTTGCAACAAGGGGGCGCCGAGCTTGATTTTGATAGTGCGCCTGGCCGTGGGACTTCTGTGTTTATTCGTTTTAAAGCTTCCTGAATATGAATATTGTAATTGCAGATGATCATGAACTAATCGTGGATGGGTTCAGGAGTGTTATACAGGGTTATCCGGAACAGCACAGGGTGTCGGTTGCCTTGTCGCGGGCGGAGCTGGATAAGGTTCTGGAGGAAGATCGGATCGATATTCTGTTTCAGGATATTAAATTCGGAGCAGATGATGCCCGGGATTTCATCAGGCCAATCAAAAAGCGGTACCCGGAAATGAAAATTATCATCATATCCTCTGTTGCAGATACATTAACGGTGGAGATGTTATTCAAACAAGGGGTGGACGGGTACCTGCTGAAGTCCGATCCCAGTGCTGAAATAGCCAAAGCGATAGCTTCTGTCGTGAATGAAGAAGTATATATTTCCCCGGGCATCCGGGCCCCTGGCTATTTCTCTTTAAAAAAGACTACCGATAGCATCCACTTGACACCGCGGGAAAAGGAAGTACTCCGGTTAATATTGAAAGCTCATACGAGTCGTGAAATTGCTACAGAAATACACCTGTCGGAAAAAACTGTAGAAAATCACCGGACCAATCTATTCCTCAAATTCGATGCGAAAAATATTGCAGCGCTTGTCAGGAAGGCCATTTTAATGGGATACTTATAAGGCGATTCGTAGCGACAAATAATTTAAGGACAAATTCATATTCCCAACCAGGATTAATGTGGCTTATTTCTGGATCTGTCCTTAAATTATCGGCTATTGGAAGACGTCCCGTTCGGATCAATCCCCGCAAATTTCCCCATCCACATTGCTAAACGTAAGGTTGCTGGTCGTAAGATTCCGATTAGGGGATGACGTGCTCGGAGCCGCATAGATAGCGCAGCCTTTGATGTCATGAAAAGCCACATCGGATACCGTCAGCGTAGGTTGTCCCCACATCATAACAGCCCCTTTTTCAGAACCACCGCCGGCATTTCTGATAACCATATGCTGCATCCTGTTTTCTGTACTGGCAGTCCTGTCAAAGTAGATACTGCTCCAGGAGCCGGGCGTATTGTTGAGGCCTCTGAATATAATCGGATCAGCCGCGCTGCCTACAGCCCAGAGGGCTCCATTTTCTCTGACCATTATTTGTGCGTTGTGACTCATCTCCACTTGAACCCCGGGTTCTATAGTTAATTTGGCATCAACCGATAATTGGGGTATTGGGCTGCTGCGTACCACCATCTTGTAAGGGACATCCGTCTTCCTCCAGGTGGTGGCGCTGCTGACAGAAGATGTATAAATATTTAACTCTATCTTGTCTTCATCGTTGCCCGTATGATGATCGCTTGGTGAGGCCATACCCAACAGTTCGGCCCTGAGTCTCATTGGAACGGCATTGGATGTATAGGTATTATTATCCAGTTCCAACAACGTTTTGCCATAGTTGGCGTTTAACCCGTATGTGGCACTATGCCTTAGGGTGCTGTTGCTCATATTGATGCGACCCCCACTATATATAATAACAGCACCTCTGTCATTATTGCTGTTAAAGGCAACGCCACCGGCATACTCTACTGTTGTATGATGAATTTTGTTTTTTACATCGTTGCTGTAAAAAATGATACCGGACCAGGTGCCTTTTTGTTGATCAGTTCCTGTAAGCAATATAGGTTTATCTGCTGTGCCGGATATATTCAGGGACCCTTCTAGGTTAACAATCAGGCCGGCATCGGTTTGAAAAGCGATTGTTGTCCCGGGCTCGATGGTTACATCGTCATTGATGCTCATCTGGCAGGTTATAATATAATCGATCGGTGCCTTTGGGTTATCTTTCAGTACCGCATTGGCGTTTTTCAGGAAATGATCACAGGTCAGTGTTACAGGCGGATCAATTGAACCCGGAGGCGTGGGAGCGTTTTCCTTTTTGCAGGAGCCTAGGAGGACAGAGGCAAATGACAAGGTCAAAAGAAAATTAATCTGTTTCATTTTCATAGTTGTTGTGTTTTGGTATAGGGACTTCATGTTTTGTTCGCTGGCAAAATTACAGCGTATCACGACTGCGTGTGCGAGGGTTTCCCCGGAATTTTTGTGTGATTTAATTTAACCTGAGCATTCATGAAGCTCCGGCATCGGATGATAAGCAACTATCGAAAAAGCAATTGCTGAGCGTCCACCAGCAAAACAAGATCCTGAAGCCAGCCTGGTCAAACTGGCGGTACAATATAAGGTTATAAAATAGGAAGGATTACTTCCTGCCTGTAAAGGGTAATCCCGGCAACAATTTGTGATGTCGCTAAAGTATATTTTTTCTTTACTTAA
>CAZFKK010000160.1:0-1158 GCA_964519735.1 uncultured Taibaiella sp. | reverse complement strand
GATAAAAGCCGGAACGATAGGAGATTGAATAGTATCGGCCTATTGATAGGTAATATCAAGGGAAGGAAACAATGAGGGAAAATACTATTCATAAAGGAGCATGAGCCTAAGTTTTAACATAAATTATGCGGGCTTCTCCTAAATTTGGGCTGTAATTCCAGGGATATGTCAGAGAGAATCAGAGAAAAACTACAGATTTTAGCGGATGCTGCCAAGTATGATGTATCCTGCTCTTCCAGCGGGAGTGACCGGAAGAACACGACCAAAGGAGTGGGGGATACGGGCTCAGGCATCTGCCATACTTATACAGAAGATGGCCGGTGTGTTTCTTTATTAAAGATCCTGCTGACCAATTATTGTATTTATGATTGTGCCTTTTGTGTGTCCAGGATCAGCAATGACACGAAGCGGGCTGCCTTTACTGTGGAAGAAGTGGTATCGTTAACCATGAACTTTTACCGTAGAAATTATATAGAAGGCCTCTTCCTCAGTTCCGGTATATTTAAAAATGCGGATTATACCATGGAGCGGATGTTGAAGATCGTACGGAAGCTGAGGCTGGAAGAAAATTACAATGGATACATACACCTTAAAACCATACCGGGGGCCAGCGAAGAAATGCTGACCGAGGCCGGACTGTATGCAGACCGTATGAGTATTAACCTGGAAATGCCTACGGAAAGTGGGCTTAAGTTACTGGCACCTGATAAATCGCATGACGAAGTGAAACGGGAACTGGGGCTTATCCGGAACAAATCCCAGGAATACCAGGCAGAGCGAAAAGTAATAAAAAGCACACCTAAGTTTGTGCCTGCAGGGCAAAGTACGCAAATGGTGGTAGGCGCCACACCGGAGACGGATATGGATATCATGCATACGGCGGATCATTTTTATAAAAACTTCTCTTTAAAACGGGTGTATTACAGCGGTTATATTCCCATAAGTAATGACAGCAGGATGCCGGTGATCGGATCTCAGCCGCCCTTGATCAGGGAAAACCGGCTGTACCAGACGGATTGGTTGATGCGCTTTTATAAATTTGATGTCAAAGAATTACTCAATGAGGTGCATCCTAACCTGGATATGGATATTGATCCTAAGCTAAGCTGGGCCCTGCGCCATCCTGACTTGTTTCCTGTAGATATCAATAAAGCCGCC
>CAZFKK010000159.1:3342-6873 GCA_964519735.1 uncultured Taibaiella sp. | reverse complement strand
TTATTAATAGTTTTATTCTGTTTACAAAAATTAATCCATTTCATGGCATCTTCCTGTGTATATGGGAACGGAACATAGGCCAACCACCTGGAAATATTAAAATTATTCAGGCCTTCTACCAAGTCATCTGAATCTGCTTCTGTCCAAGCTCTTAGTTTTAACCTTTGTGTTTTAAGCGTTATCATTTAGTCGATCATTAAAATAGTAAATAAGCATATGTGGCAAATTTAAAGAATTCTATCGTAGTCATTTTTGCCCGCAGCAGTACATGGATTCTTGCTCTTTGAGAAGTCGTATCTGCTTGATTTGAAATATCTCCTGCCCCTCACTTCCTGTAAACCGATGGAAAGACCTGAAAAATACAGTAAATTCGCAAATCACGGTTTTCCTGGATCCTCCCGTTTACCGATAAAATGTGCTTTGCAATACAACGGATAAAGGATCGATGACCAGCCGCGGAAAATTATAAAGAATGAGAATCAGGCAATGCACAGTCCTTAAAGACCGGAAGCAACATTTTTAACAAAAAAAATGCACAATGATGTCTAAAGATCCCTACCAGGTAAAGAAATTGCTCAACACGCCAAATGGCACTTTCACCTATTACAGTCTTACCGAACTTGAAAAACAGGGACGGAATATCAGCAGCCTGCCGTTTTCTATCCGTATCCTCCTGGAAAATGCCTTACGTAACTTTGATGATTTTGCCATTACCAGGGAAAATATCGAAACTCTGCTCCAATGGAAACCTCAGGCTTCGGACAAGGATATTCCCTTTAAGCCTGCCCGTGTACTAATGCAGGACTTCACCGGCGTACCTGCTGTAGTAGATATCGCCTCGCTACGCGCTGCAATAGCCCGTAAAGGGAAAAACCCGGAGGAGATCAATCCCCTGATCCCGGTTGACCTTGTTATTGACCATTCCGTACAGGTAGATTACTTCGGGACCGAATACGCCTACGACCGCAATATGGAGGAAGAATACAAACGCAACCGGGAGCGCTACCAGTTTCTGAAATGGGCACAGAAATCCTTTTCCAATTTTAGTGTGGTGCCCCCAGGGATGGGGATCTGCCACCAGGTAAATTTGGAATACCTCAGCAAAGGAGTATTGGAAAGAAACGGCGAAATATTTCCGGATACCCTGGTAGGAACAGATAGCCACACACCCATGGTAAATGGCATTGGCGTGGTAGCCTGGGGTGTAGGAGGCATCGAAGCGGAGGCCGCCATCCTCGGCCAACCCATATATTTTATCATGCCTGAAGTGATCGGTTTAAAGTTAAGCGGTAAATTGCCTTTGGGGGCTACGGCAACCGACATGGTATTAACTATTGCGGAGCTGTTACGCAAATATGGTGTGGTCGGTAAATTTGTAGAAGTGTTCGGGCCGGGGCTTGACCATCTTTCTGTACCGGACCGGGCCACCATAGGTAATATGTCGCCGGAATTCGGCTGTACGATAACCTATTTCCCGATTGATGATAAAACACTGGAGTATATGCATCAAAGCAATCGCTCCGAACAACAGGTACAATTGGTAGCGGATTATTGCAAGGCTAATATGTTGTGGAGGACCGGAGCTGAGGTGATCACTTATACCGATATCGTAGAACTGGATCTTACAAGTATCGAACCTGCGGTAGCCGGCCCTAAACGGCCCCAGGATAAAATTCTTTTAAAAAACTTCAAACCCGCATTCATCGACCTGCTGGATCAGGCCTACGGAAGAAAATATATCCAGCCCCAGGAACAATTAACCCGCTGGTTTGCGGAAGGAGGCGGCCAACCTGTTCCGCCGCCCTTACCGATGCCCCCGGAAACCAAAATTGAAGAAAAAACAGAGTACGGTATGAAAACTGTGGGGGTAACCCTGGGGCACGAAAAATTCATGCTTGCAGATGGCGCAGTGGTCATTGCTGCGATTACTTCCTGCACCAATACCTCTAATCCTTATGTGATGATTGGCGCCGGACTGGTGGCCAGGAAAGCAAGAGAACATGGGCTTGATAAAAAAGCCTGGGTAAAATCCTCTCTTGCTCCCGGTTCAAAAGTAGTGACGGATTACCTGGAGAAGGCAGGGTTGCTCAGCGACCTGGAAGCATTGGAATTTCACGTGGTAGGCTATGGCTGTACTTCCTGTATCGGCAACTCGGGGCCGCTGCCTCCCTATATTGCAAAAGCAGTAGAAGAACATGACCTCGTAGTGGCTTCTGTACTTTCGGGCAACCGGAATTTTGAAGCCCGGATACATCCGCAGGTTAAAATGAACTTCCTGATGTCTCCCATGCTGGTGGTAGCTTATGCCATTGCCGGGCGGGTGGATATGGACCTGATTAACGATCCGATCAGTTACGACCCCAACCAGCAACCGGTCTATCTGAAGGACATCTGGCCTACGGATGAAGAGATTAACAAAGTGATGCGCAACGTACTCGCTCCTGACCAGTTTGCGCACAGCTATGGTGAAATATTTGAAGGCAATGAAACATGGCGTAATCTTGAGGTTCCGGAGGACAAATTATATGCCTGGGATCCTGCTTCTACCTATATTAAAGAAGTACCTTTCTTTGATCATATCCCGGATGATGCAGCCCCTTTAACAGACATTCACGAAGCCAGGGCTTTATTGGTCTTAGGTGATAGTATTACCACAGACCACATTTCTCCCGCAGGTCAATTCAATGAGCATTCCGCTGCAGGACAATACCTGGTGAGCAAAGGTGTAATAAAAGAGGATTTCAATTCTTACGGTTCGCGCAGGGGGAATGATGAGGTTATGGTGCGGGGAACATTTGCCAATGTACGTATCAAAAACAAACTGGCCAGGAAAGAAGGAGGCTATACCTGCTATTTGCCCACCGGAACAGAAATGTCGGTTTATGATGCATCGGTACAATACCAGCAGGCACAAATTCCGCTTGTTGTCCTGGCCGGCAAAGAATATGGCAGTGGTTCCTCCCGGGACTGGGCCGCAAAAGGCACCTTCTTACTGGGTATTAGAGCAGTATTGGCGGAAAGCTATGAACGTATTCACCGGAGTAATCTTGTAGGCATGGGGGTTTTACCGCTGCAATACAAGGATGGCGCTACTGCTGCAACACTTGGCCTGACCGGAAGGGAAGTCTTTACGATAACAGGTATAGCGGAAAATATCAGCCCCCTGAAGGAAGTAGAGATAATAGCTACGGATGAAACCGGAGGCGTAACCCGGTTTGGAGCCATTGCCCGTTTGGATTCTCTTATTGAAATTGAATATTATCGTCATGGAGGGATACTACAATATGTATTACGCCAGTTTTTGAAATGAACCCAATATAATAACACCAGCCTATGTTTCGAATATTCTGTTTGCTGCTTCTTTTGACTTTTAGCCATGCTTCATGGGCTTCGGACCTGGAACGGAGTGTCGTCAAAATATCTGTAACCAAACAAGGTTATGATTACAGTCAACCCTGGCAGAAATCCAAGCAATCCAAATCATCCGGGTCAGGCTGTATTATTGAAGGCAACCGGATCCTTACCTGTGCG
>CAZFKK010000159.1:0-3332 GCA_964519735.1 uncultured Taibaiella sp. | reverse complement strand
TTGAGTATGGTGAATTCATTGAAGTGAGGAAGACCAAAGACAACCGGAAGTACACGGCGTACCTGGAATTCCTGGCCCCGGAATATGATCTGGCTATATTAAAAGTAGAGGATGAGAATTTTTTCAATAAAGCACAGGCTTTACCGATCGGGGAAATCCCGGACATAGGCAATAAGGTAACGGTATATGGCTTTCCTACGGGAGGCAATGACTTAAGTATCACTTCCGGAATCGTCTCCCGTATAGAGAATATAGACTATAGCTATGATAATTATAACAATCTCGGCATCCAGATTGATGCGGCTATTAACCCGGGGAATAGCGGGGGCCCTGTAATTATGGACACCGCCCTGGCAGGGGTAGCCTTCCAGGGACGTTCTTCCAGCCAAAGCATTGGTTATATGGTGCCTACCACAGCTATAAAATCTTTCCTGCAAGACATTAAAGACAGCATATATGATGGTCCGCCTCCTGTATGGTTAAAATGGCAGAATATGGATAGCCGGGCTTTAAGACATTGCTACGGACTCCCGGACAGTCTTAGCGGAGTACTGGTGAACGATGTACATTATTGCTCCGCGCTTGCAGGGGCCGTCCAACCCGATGACATCCTGCTCTATATAGATAGCATAACCATCCAAAATGACGGATCGGTATATATGAATGAACGAATCAAAACTACCTTCCTGACCCTGATCAGTAATAAAAACAAAGGAGATACCGTCGCTATAAGACTATTACGGCAGGGGCAGGACACGGTCCTATACCAGCCGCTGCATTATACCCGCAGCAAAGATCTGCTGGTAGGTAAAGTGGACCTTAGCCCCCGGTATTATATCCAGAACGGTTTTGTATTCACTACACCCTCTTACTATTATTTCCAGGATGAATCTTACTGGCAGTACTATTCTCCCTTATTGAGCTATTATTATTATGGTAAAGTATTGAACTCACCCGAAAGAGAAGAATTGGTCATGATCGCTTCCGTGCTGCCGGATCAATCCAATATCGGCTATCATGACGTCAGCAATATCATTGTGTACAGTATTAATAATATTCCTGTACGAAACCTGAATAACCTTATAAAAGCCTTTGAGGCTCAAACCGATTTCTTCGTACTTCAAGACACGGAAGGTAAAAAATACGTAATAGAAAATAAAAACAGGGATGCGATCAACGAGGAGATCATGCGCAGATATGGCATACCTAAACAAATGCGCAATTAAATGCTATGTTAGAACCAGTAAAAAAAGTGATAAAGCAATTGGAAAACCGCGTTAAATCGTTAGTCCTTTGTTATTGTTTTAACAGGTTCATGCTCTTCTTAACCGTCAGATGTTCGTTACTTTGTTCTGTGCCCCTAAGGATACTCAATTCATATTGATGTCTACGGGTACAACAAAGTAACCGCAACGTGTAAATAAAACCTTTATTGGATATTGCGTCTTTCTGGTCCTGTTCATTTGGGTTACTTTGGTAACGGGAGCCGGAAGACCTTAAAATATATATAGTTATGAAAAAAGCATTTTTGGCATTGGCTTTCACCGGCCTTTTAGCAACCGGAACTACATTTGCTCAGGATCAGGATAAAAAGAAAGAAAAAGAGAAGGCCAAGACAGAACAGGCAAAAGAAATGGAAGCCGTTGATCATAAAAATGAGCAGCCTGAAGTAAGAGACCAGCAACTGAGCAATGAAGAACAACAGCAAAACCAAACACAGTTTGAACCTGTTCAAGAACAGCCTGCCCAGGAGATCAGGCAAGATACTACTCCTGAACAAGCTCAATAACATAAGCATCTGATGCGCCCATGCATTCCTTTATTACGAAAGTGGTAAAGAATCGTTGGCGGGTAAATAACAGAGAGACACGATGGACGTAAAATACCATCGTGTCTCTCTGTTTTAAATTTATACCTTATTGCTCCGGTAAGGAACGTTTTGTACTTTCACGGTCATTTTTAGATCGGGATATGAAAATATTTTTATTACTGGCCTTGAGCCTGTGTTGCTGCCGACAGGCGCTGTTAGCCCAAAACCAGGACCCATTATATTGGAAGAACAGGCCTCCGCACGCTGCTTACTGGCAACAGGATGTGGCCTATACCATAAAGGCACGTATTGATGAGACAACGCATATCATCTTTGCCCAACAGGACATAAGCTATCAGAATAATGCTCCGGACACCTTATACTTCGTCTATTTTCACCTGTTCCAGAATGCATTTGTCAAAGATGCCTATACCCGGAGTCTGGAAAAAGCCAACAAAACCAGGCCGAGGCTCGGCGCTTATGAAGCCCAGGGATTGGGGACAATCGTCGAAAACCTGAAGGTCAATGGTATTATCGCCCGTACGGAACTGGATAATACTATTATGAAAGTGTTCTTGCCCAACCCGCTGCTGCCCGGTGAACAGGTAACTTTTTCTATGGATTTTGAGACCTATTACGATCGGGGAAGTACACGCAGACGTATGCAAATGTATGATGCATGGGGATTCAAGCACTATAACGGGTGCCAATGGTTCCCTAAGATCAGTGTATATGATGCCCGCTTCGGATGGGATACCCACCAGCACCTGGGCAAAGAATTCTATGGCGACTTCGGTTCCTACGATGTCACCCTTGACTTTGCGGCTAACTATATCGTTGAAGCTACAGGCGTGTTACAAAACAGGGAGCAAGTTTTACCCCCTGCACTAAGGACCCAACTGGATCTGAGCAATTTTGCAGATAAAAAATGGAATGAGCCCCCTTCTATCATTATTCCCTATGATAAAGAAAAAAGAAAACAATGGCATTTTATAGCCCATCATGTACATGATTTTGCTTTTACCGCAGACCCCAGCTACCGCATCGGTACTGAATTCTGGAACGGGATAGAGTGTGTGGCGCTGGTGCAGGAACCTCATGCCAGCGGCTGGCAGAATGCCGCTGCTCTCGTAGTAAAAACAATAAGAACATTTTCTGAAGATTTCGGTACTTACCATTATCCTAAAATGGTTGCTGCAGATGCCAACGATGGCATGGAATATCCCATGCTTACCCTGGATGGAGGACGGGATCCCGGTTACACGGGATTATTCGTACATGAAATGGCACATAACTGGTTCTACGGGATGGTAGGCAGCAATGAGACCTACCGGGCATGGATGGATGAAGGATTAACCCAGTTCCTCACCGCCGAGGGCATGATCAAAATAGATGGCCCTACATTCCGGGAAGAGCAACCGCGCAGTTTATGGAAACGAAAATTCCAGGAGCCCAGGTTGAACCGGGATGTAAGGGTATATTGTCCCTATATTACGGATGCCGCCAGGGGCAAAGACCAGCA
>CAZFKK010000158.1:0-6878 GCA_964519735.1 uncultured Taibaiella sp. | reverse complement strand
GCCCATACCACGAGATTGGCAAAGCCCGTTTCGTCCTCGATGGTGATGAACAGTACCCCCTGGGCCGTGCCGGGCCGCTGCCGGACGGTGATCAGCCCGCAGACTGTTACCGGCATGCCATCTTTCATCCTACCCAATTCACCTGTAGGGGCAACATGCATCCGGTCCAGTTGCTGCCGCACGAAGCTGACCGGATGCGCTTTTAAGGAAAGCGTTGTGGAGGCGTAGTCCTGTGCGACGTGCTCCATCGGGGAAATAGCGGGTAAATCCACTTCGTTTTCATACGCACTATCCGGGGGCTGCCCGGTAAAGACGCCTATGGGATGATCGGAAAGCGCAGCAACCTCCCATAACGCCTGCCTGCGGTCAAGCCCCAGGGACCGGAAGGCATCGGCATCGGCAAGCCGCTCCAGCGCCGACTGCGGGATACCGGTGCTCAGCAGGCTGTATAGGCTGTCATAAGGCTTTGTCCGGCCGGATACCAATAATTGCATTTCTTCCTCCTTCGTTCCTTTTACCTGCCGGAAGCCCAGGCGGACAGCGCAATACTTGCCGGCTTTTTCTTCCAAGGTATTGTCCCAATGGGAATGGTTAATATCCACCGGCCTCACCTCTACGCCGTGCTTGCGGGCATCGATCACGATCTGCGCGGGCTGGTAGAAGCCCATCGGCTGGCTGTTGAGCAGAGCGGCTGCGAATATATCCGGGTAATAACACTTGAGCCATGAGGAGACATACACCAGCAATGCAAACGATGCCGCATGGCTTTCGGGGAACCCGTAAGCGCCGAATCCCTCCAGTTGTCGGAAAACACGCCGGGCAAAATCTTCGGCGTATCCTTTCCTGACCATACCCCCGATGAGCATCTGCTCGTATGTGCTCACCTTCCCTTTTGCTTTGAAGGTTGCCATGCTCCGGCGGAGGCCGTCGGCCTGGGCCGGAGTAAACCCGGCGGCAACGATGGCGATCTCCATGGCTTGTTCCTGGAACAACGGAACGCCTAAGGTACGCCCCAGGATAGCTTCCAGTTCTTTTGAAGGGAACTCCACAGGTTCCTCGTCGTTGCGCCGCCTCAGGTAGGGATGTACCATGTCTCCCTGTATCGGTCCCGGCCGTACGATGGCCACTTCGATGACCAGGTCGTAAAAGTTCTTTGGCCGCAACCGGGGCAGCATGGACATCTGTGCACGGCTTTCGATCTGGAATACCCCCAGCGTATCGGCATGGCTGATCATCTCATAGACAGCGTCATCCTGCGGGATATTGGCCAGTGTCAGGCTCAGGCCGTAATGCTGCCTGGCCAGATCGAAGGCTTTGCGGATACAGGTAAGCATACCTAAGGCCAGCACGTCTACTTTCATAAATCCCAATACCTCGATATCATCCTTGTTCCATTCAATATTGGTGCGGTCTTCCATGCGGGCATTCAGGATCGGGCAGAGATCAGACAGCCTGTTCTGCGTGATCACGAAGCCGCCTGTATGCTGACCCAATTGCCGGGGAAAGCCGATATACTGGTGGGTAAGCTCCAGCACCTTGCGCAGGTTGGGGTCTCTGGCATCCAATCCGTCTGATACGGGCGCCGTACCTGCAAGGCGTTCTTCGGTGAACTCATAACCGGATTTGGACAGCCGGTCCACGGCATCGGCAGACAAGCCCATTGCCTTGCCTACATCCCGCACGGCTCCCTTCCAGTGCACCTGTGTCACCGTGGCTACAATGCCCGCCCGGTGGCGCCCGTACTTACGATATACATATTGCATGATTTCCTCCCGGCGTTCATGCTCGAAGTCCACATCGATATCGGGGGGCTCATCGCGGGCATCCGACATAAAACGGGCAAACAGCAGGTTGAACTTAGTGGGATCGACCGAAGTGATGCCCAGACAGTAGCACACTACAGAGTTAGCCGCCGAACCACGTCCCTGGCAGAGGATCTCCTTTTCGCGGGCATACCGCACCAAATCATAAACCGTGAGGAAATAAGAGGCATAGTGCTTACGCCCGATAAATTCCAGCTCCATATCCAGGGTAGCCTTTACCTTTCCGGGCAGCGGATCGCCGAACCTTTCTGCAGCGCCCTTCCCTACCTGGTATTCCAGTTCCTGCATAGGGGTTCGCCCTTCGCTGGTAATCTCCTCCGGGTAGCTATACTGCAGCTCTTCCAGGGAGAACCGGCAGGCATCGACCAGGGCCAGGGCATTACCGATGGCATGGGGATACTGCCGGAAGAGCCGGTGCATCTCGGCTATCGGCTTCAGGTAACGCTCGGCGTTGGCATGCAAACGGAATCCCGCCGCCTGTATCGTACATTGCTCCCTGATGCAGGTCAGCACGTCCTGCAACTGCCTGCGCTCCGGCATGTGGTAATGCACATCGTTCAGTGCCACCATAGGAATGCCCAGCCTGTCTTCCAGCCGGGACAACCGGAACAGCTTCTTCTGGTCATCTCCGCTATAGGCAAAATGTGCCCCGATGTACACCTCCTTTCCCAATGCCTCTTTGTATTCTTCCAACCTATGGACAAAGCCGGCATCGAAATCAAAATCACGGTTCAATACCGCCGGGGGCAGCGCAATAAACTGCAGGCCTTGTGCATGTTCATAGACATCGGTCCGGTACAGATGGCACTGGCCTTTCTCTGCACGCAGGTTCCCCTTAGTGAGCAGTGAGGAGAGCCGGCTGTAAGCTTCTTTGTCCCTGGGATAGGCCAACAGGCTGGGCCCGTCCAGCAGGTCCAGGCGACAGCCGGGGATGAAGCGGATGGCCTTGTCCCTTGCTGCAGCATGGGCGCGGACGATACCGGCCAAGGTATTGCGGTCGGTAATCGCTATTGCTTTATACCCCAACGCCACTGCCCTCTCCACCAGTTCATCGGGGTGGGCGCCGCCCCGGAGGAAGCTGAAATTTGAGGTCACCTGTAATTCTGCGTATTCCATGATTGCTATAGTTGATCAGGCAAAAAATCCGTGAAGGAACCACCCGGGGGCTCCATCGGCATAGTGGCCCAGGCGGAACAACCAGTAGCGTGCACCGCTTTCGTCCTCCACGCGGTAATAATCCCTGGGCTGCCCTTCTTCCATCCACCATTCCTGCTCTATCCGTTCCGGGCCATCCGCTTTCACCAGCCTGTAGGCTCTTCCTTTATGCCGGAACAATATGGGCGGATAGTCAGGCAGTGGCACCATGACCTCTATCGGTTCGGGCTGGTGCAGCAGGTGCAAGGGCCTTGCTTTTTCAATAGGCCACTGCACCTGCGGCTGCTTATCAAATGGCGCAATGGCCCTGACCGACCGCTCCGGCCAATGGTGTTCCTGCGGCAGATAACACCGGATCACCTCCCTGCCCACCTTGCCCGCAATATTGTCTAATAGTTCGGCTACCTTGTTCGGAGCGCCGCGGGTATCCCAAAGGGCTTCCTGCGCTATAAAGATATCCTCGACCAAAGGGGCTTCCAGCTCAAAGAGCTCTATTCCCAGGCCGGGTTCTATAGCCGGTATTTTCAGTTCAAAGAGCCGGAACAGGTGGATAGGGTTGTGGGAGGCGCTGCTGGTGCCTATTTCGATACATTCGGTTTTCCCATCTACTCTATATCCTTTGAAGAGCGCCGTCCGCATCCCCTTTCGTTCCCTCACCATCCTGGCGCATAGGGTTTCCAGGAGGTTCCTGAGCGCGATTCCGATACCGGTAGCCGTACTTATAGGGTCCAGGCAGGGCAAGCGTTCCTGGTAGGGCTGTACGGGCCGTACGGCTTGCAGGGCCTCCGGGCCGGTGCCCATCGCCTGGCCCAGGCGCTGCAATAAACTGTCGCCGAAGCGCCTGCGCAATGGGGATGGGGGCATACTCCTGAACTGCCCGATACTACGGAAGCCCAATTGCTGCATCCGTTGCAGGATCTGCGGTTCCAGCCTTAGGGCTGCAGGCGGCAAAGACTCCAGGGCTTCAGCCTGTTGGCCCGGTGCAACAATAGCCGGCGCCTTACCGTAGCGCGCCATAGCCCAGGCGGTGCCGATGGTATCGGCTATCGCTGCGCAGGCCTCGTATCCTCCCTGCTGAAGCCTTGTTGCTATGGTTTCCAGGTAAGGAGGTTCGCCGCCCCACAGGTGGGGACAGCCGGAAATATCAAGCAGTAACCCATCCGGCGGATCAATGGCTGCAACCGGCGTAAAGCGCAGGCACCATTCGGCAAGGGACGCCAACAGCTTCTCCAAAGAGGAAAGATCATAGGGAAAGTCCTTTAGCGAAGGATAGATCGCACGGGCATCAGCCAGCACCATGCCCCGGGTAATGCCTTCCCGGGTGGCGACCCGGTTCGCGCACCTGGCCACCATCCTGCCCCGTTCCGGAGCGCAAAGCACGAAAGCGGTATCCTTTAGGCCGGGATGAAGCCTGGCCAGCCTGTCTGTGGCCAGGAAAGGGAACCATAGGGACAGATAACGTTTAGGCATACCGTTCGATTTTTGGTGAACCCGGTAGGGAATAGGGCGCTGCGGGCAAATGCACTAATGTATCATCCTGCCACATGAATTGCCATTTCCCGGGTGTCCCGTTGCGTATTTTTTCTAAATGTACCTCCCAGGCGGGATGACCTACACCGGGCAACTCCCCGGGCGTACGGCTTGCCAACGGCCTTATTTTCCAGCGGGAAACACAGGCCAGCGTATTTTCCTTCCGGGGGCGCCGCCGGTGCAGCAAGCCGGTCACCCGGCTTTCGGCTACTGCAAGCTGGAGGCGACGGGACTCGGCAAAACTAACCGCCTCCAATTCTGCAACAACTGCAGCCATTGCATTGCATTGGAGCGCCTGCTCCATCACCCAGAGAGCCTCCCTGTCCCGTTTCAGATCAATAAAGATGACCCGGTGCGGCTCGATACCGAAGTGCTTCAGCACCGGGGGAAACAGGCTTCGTCCTGTGCTGATCCACATACAGGGTCCTTCCCTTTTCATGAGCGTGGACAGGATTATGGCGATGAACGCATTGGATGCCGCGGCGCAGGCGGCCGTCGGGCTGATGAACTCATGTACCGCGCCGGTGGGAAAGCTGCCGCAGGGAAAGGCTGCATCCATCGGACCCAGGCCGAAATCCAGGTGCTCACGGTCCGCCTTTGAACGGCTGAACCCTTCAAGGGCCAGTATTTCTTCCTGTAACTGCCTGATGATATTTTTTTTCGCTAACCCCTCCATATCCCTGAAATTTACTACTTTTGTTATTATTAATAACAAAAAATAGTTACCAATAATAACAAATCAAAAGAATGCCGCCAAAAATATTTTTCGCATCGAATGTTAAATACCTCCGGGAGCGCAAAAAAATGAGCCAGGAAGCGCTTGCGGAAAGGCTGCACCTGACAAGGGCCAAACTCGCTGCGCTGGAAGCGGGCAATACGAGGGCTCCGCAGCCGGAGGACTATATCAACTTTTCCCAATTCTTCAGGGTCAGTGTGGACAGCCTGCTCAAAGTGGACCTGTCGAAGCTCGGCGAGCTGAAAATCCGCGATCTTGAAGCCGGCAATGATGTTTATATCAAAGGTGGTAACCTGAGGGTGCTGGCCATTAGCGTGGACAAGAACAATAATGAGCATGTAGAGTATGTACCGGTAAAGGCCAAAGCGGGGTATGCCTCGGGAGGATACAGCGACCCGGAATACATTGCAGCGCTGCCGAAGTTCAGTATGCCCAACCTGCCGAAACATGGTACATACCGTATCTTCCCCATTACCGGGGACTCGATGCTGCCCATACCGGAGGGCAGTGATATTACCGGGCAATATATAGAAGACTGGAAAAGCATCAAACCGGACACGCCTTGTATCGTGATCCTGAACGGGCAACAGGATTTTGTATTCAAACTGCTGACGGTCAACAACGATGGTACCGTGCTGCTGAAATCGTCGAATGTGCTGTATGCACCTTATACGGTACCGTTAGCGGATATATTGGAGCTCTGGAAATTCCACAGCTTCACCAGCAGGGAACTGCCGGAAGCACAAACGGATATAAGCCTGGTGCTCCGGGAAATCAGGGATCTGAAAACAAGTGTGGCAAAATTGAAAAGCAAATGAGGAATGGAACAACTGAAATTGTTTGAGGATACCGGTCAGTACAGGTTACCGCTGCACCTGCTGGAATACCACCCGGCATTTTTCAGCCGGCTGGAGGGCGGCCGGCTGCTGGAAATATTGATCCGTACCGTGCCCTGGAAACAACGGGAAATAAAAATGTATGACAAGATGGTATTAAGTCCCAGGCTGTCGGCATGGTACGGCAAGGGAAAGAAAGATGCGGAAAGCTACCCCCTGGCATGGACCCCGGAACTGCTGGAAATAAAATCACGCGTGGAGCAGCATACGGGTAGCTGCTTTAACGCCGTTCTGCTGAACTATTACCGTGACGGTAATGATTCGGTAGCCTGGCACAGCGACAAGGATACCGTGCCGGGATTGAAAACGGAAATCGCATCCCTGAGCTTCGGCCAGGAAAGAGCATTCGACTTCAGACAAAAGAAAAATCACCGGGAGCAATACAGCATCCTGCTGGAACACGGTTCGCTCTTGCTGATGAAGGGAGATCTACAGCGCCATTGGGAGCACAGGATTGCCAAATCAGTCCTGCCGATGAAAGCAAGGATAAACCTTACGTTCCGCGTCGTTGCTTAAGTTGGCTTCTGCTTGTTTCCTAATAATACTAGGATCAGTAATAGCCTTGTTTTCAGCATAAAATTCTTTTTAACTGTTTCCTATAGATTAATGTTTCGTAATCACTGTTGCCTGAGAAAAATTTCCGCTTCCAGCGTGATAATCTTAAATTTGAAAATTAAGCTCTATAATGTTCAAAATAATTAAAAACGTCAGTCTAAAGATGGGCGTCTTTATTTAATG
>CAZFKK010000157.1:549-6896 GCA_964519735.1 uncultured Taibaiella sp. | reverse complement strand
ATTGGTGACGGTCACGTCATGGGTATGGCTTTCTCCCTGTTTTTTTTCGAAATAGAGCCTCGGCGGAGCAACGGAAATGCCTGTTTGGGAGAAGGCTTTAACGCCGGTAAAGAATACCAGGGCGGATAAGATGATAACATTTTTCATCAGGACGCCGTTTTTATGTTTCATAAAGGTCATTATAAAAAAAGTGTTACATTTTTGTGTAACACTTTTGGGCAATAAAAAGCTACGTCCTGGTTATTGTGCAATAATAGTATAGGTAACGGTAGTGGTGTACACCGTTGGGTTTTGCCCGGCTACATAATGGTTAAGGTAAGCATCGGCACCCGCACCCTTGTACTCGATATTGAATTTTTTATCAACGCCGCCTTTAGTAGAAGTAATGATAGGCTGCTCTTCTGCTAATAAAAATTTAGGGACATACTGGGCTTCTGCTAAAGGGTTGGCACCTGCAGAAGGAACGATTTGTACGGTGTTGGCCTGGATATGACCGCTGGGGCCTGTCGCTTGGGTATTTTCAAGAGCAGAACCTGCACTTTTAACTTTCACCTGGAAACCTCCGGTACTGTACACGGTTAAGTGATCGGAATTAGTAGCGCTGACACCACCGGCATAGTTGGCTGCTGTAGTGTAGTCCAGGTTAATTGTTTTCTGGGCACCATTAACAATCAAAGTTTGAATCGGGTTTAATCTGACATTCAGGGTTACATTATCGCTATTGGTAACACCTTGTGCATGTGCCATGGTGACCCCGGATAAAACCGCTACGGTCGCTAAGATTGCTTTTCTCATTTAATTTGAAATTTAATTTGGATTTTTAATTTGGATTGTATAAATTTGGAAATTGATTGTGCGCCTTTCTCGATCTCCTAATTCGGGTGCAAAGGTATGCATCTTTTATGTGCGCCTTTTTGTGAAAAAAGGCTTTTCTTTTGTGATTTTCTGTGCAAATTCCTGATTTCCTTTTGATACTGTTGTTTTTGCCGTCCCGGCGAGTTTAAAATTAGGGGAGGATAGCCTGTATAGCAATGACAGGCTTATAATTACCGCCTTTTGGCAGTGCAGGTTGCCGGGGAGGTATAAAACATGCAAGGTCTCACGAGTGGCATTGGATCCCCCGGTCACCGGGTGGATACAGGGCTTGGCGGTTCCTGGGCGCTGACTGCGGTATAATTGGCCGGATAGGAACTCATACCGGAGCCTGTGTACCGGAGGCAGCGTTGAGTAAACTTAGCCTGATCATTTTTGGCGTTTTGCCGGTATTCTTTTTTATAAAATTAGTAAAGTTGCCTTCATCGGTAAAGCCCAGTTCGTAGCTGATTTCGGAAATTGTCAGATCGGAATTTTTGAGTAGCAGCACAGCCTCCTGGCTTACTTTATCCATGATCACCTGTTTGGCTGTTCTGCCCAGAACGCCCTCTGCCATTTCCGATAGTTTTCTCGGGCTTACAAAGAGCTCTTTGGCATAGTAGGTTACATGTTTATGCACTTTGAATTGTTGTTGCAGCAGCACCTTGAATCTATTGATAATGCCCAGGCTCGAAAAATCTTTTTCTCTTTCGTCCGAAGAATTCTGCAAATGGAACAGGCCTTCCAGGAGTAGTATTTTGATATAAGTATGGGCTACTGCATTGTACAGGCCATTATTTTTAGCCTGGTAGATGGCCAGCCGGTCTAAGAATTGCTGTTTGAAATCTTGTTCCGTTCCCGCAAAAGGGCTGATACAAATATGAGTTTCATCCTGAAGAAAGAGTTGTGAATTTAGTAAAAAAGAGTCTTCCGAAGACTTTACAAAAAAAGAGTGGCAAAATGTGATGACATAGATCCTGCTTCCAGATTTTACCGCACCCGGATAGTCGATATGGGTACCCTGGTTGACATAGATAACGCTATTAGGGGCTATTTTGTAAGGAATGCCGTTAACCTTGATGCTGACCTCTTCAAACACCACTACGATTAAAAACGTGCTGTTGGTGCAGGTAGGTAATTGACCGCAGCATTTGTTTTCGAACTGTAGCAAAGTGTTGATACTGAATCCATTTTTTTTAAGCTCTTCTGTTATTATTTGCGTATTCATACTATTGCACTATGAGTTAGGTTAGATATTGGTGGACACTGCTTTGGTTATAAGTAGTGTTGTGTTTTTTACAAACAAAATAGTAGGTTCAACAGTAGCGGAAGTGGCAGGTTTAATTCACTTCAAAGTTATTGTTTATTTCAATATTTAACAAAAGATTTATTTTGATATTTAATAGAAAAACTAGGGGAACCCGGAGGTGGAATGGGTTAATTTTCTTTTACCTTGCAGGACCAGGGCTTTTATCCGGGATTTCTTTTAAAAATGTTTGCCGATTGGTGGAAATAGTGCAAATTTGCAGCCTCAAAGAAATGAGGCGGAGGTGGCGAAACTGGTAGACGCGCTACTTTGAGGTGGTAGTGTCCGAAAGGACTTGGGAGTTCGAATCTCCTCTTCCGCACAAAAAAGAGAGACTTCGGTCTCTTTTTTTTTGTGCCTTTGATTGAACTGGACCGGGGTAGGTTTAAAGGCAGGAAATGCTTAGATTTGTGTACGCTTAACCTCCATGCTCCATGGGTTGATCTTGGAAAGAATATCGTTAGGGAAATAGGATTCCGGTAAACAGCAGGTAGCGCATTTATTAAAAGCAACGACATGAAGCACAAAGCACAGTTTAAATTTGCAGGGATTGGTATCCTGGTGGGAGCAATAATCATGGCGGTCCTGGCTTTTGATCGCGATGATAAAGAGGCTCCTCTTGATGTGAAAGAAGGGGGAAGGCTGCAATACAAATGGTATGCTACTGCCCTGCCGAAGAGTATGAGTTTTGCCGGAGAGAAAGTGCCCTTGCACAATTGGGAAGTGAAGGAAAGGCTGGACCGGGAATTGCTCATGAATTACTATATGCATGGTTCTACCTTGTATATGCTTAAACTTACGGTACGTTCTTTTCCTGTTATAGAGAAAAAGTTAAAAGAAAACGGGCTGCCGGAGGATTTTAAATATTTATGTGCTGCAGAAAGCGCCTTGCGTAACCAGATCTCCTCTGCAGGCGCGGTAGGCTATTGGCAATTCCTGAAAGCTACAGGCATACAATATGGTTTGGAAATTACGGATGAAGTGGACGAACGTTATGACCTGGAGCGATCTACCGATGCGGCCTGCCGGTATTTAAAAGAAGCTTATACCCGGTTCGGAAGCTGGACTGCGGCGGCAGCGGCTTATAATTGCGGTATGGGCGGATTTAACGGTCAGTCTAGCTTCCAGATGACGGGTAACTATTATGACCTGCTGCTACCCGAAGAAACCAACCGTTATGTTTTTCGCATCCTGGCATTGAAACTGTTGCTGAGTAACCCGGAGCAATATGGCTACATCCTTCAGCCCGGAGACGCTTATCCCCAGGTGAAAACACGCACGGTTCCGGTAACGGAAAGTATTCCCAACCTGGCTCAGTTTGCTATCGACCAGGGAAGCAACTATAAAATAATAAAGACCCTCAATCCCTGGCTCAGGGACCGTAAGCTGACCGTGAAGCCCGGGAAGACTTACTATATTTCAATTCCGGAAAGTTAAAGACAGCAGCAAAGAAGGTGGCCGCGATAGCGCATAGTGCATCATAATCCTAAGCTGATATACCCGGGTCCTTCACGATGAAAAATGAGGCTCAGGCCCCCGTACACAGGGGCATGCCGTGTTGTGGCTACTCCTCACTGTTTCCGCAAATCAGGTAAGCTACCTTGCCCGGAACATCATATGTCCATCTGTCATCGGAGAAAATTCCGGAATACAAAGTTTTTTTTCCCGTTTGAAAAAAGCTGTAGGGTGCCGGGCTGCTACCTTCGCATCCTCAAAACAGCCATAGGTTGCTGCCCTCCGGAATCGAACCTTTCTCTATGAATAACCTTTATGATCTCCATGCTGAGCAGCCTTTTCAGAAGTCGTTGAAAGGGCTTAGATTTTTGCTGCTGCTTGTCGTGCTACAGGCCTGGGTAATGACCCTGCAGGCGCAGCAAACTATAGACCTGGAAGAAATGCAGCGCCAGGATTCTGTGCTCGAAGCCAACAGCAGGTTGCTGGAAGAAGTGAGTGTCATTGCGCTTACAGATAATGAACGGGTGAACCGGCAGGCTTATAATGTGACTGCCATAGATGCCAGGAAGCTGTATAATACTACACTGGACCTGGCCCATGCTCTGGATAGAGTGGCGGGTGTAAGGGTACGGGAGAGTGGAGGCGTGGGCTCTAATGTGAACTTCTCCCTGAATGGCTTTAGCGGCAGGCAGGTGAAAATATTTATCGACGGCATACCCATGGATAATTTCGGCTCTTCTTTCCAGCTCAATAATATCCCGGTTAATCTGGCGGAGCGGGTAGAGGTATATAAAGGGGTAGTGCCGATCTGGCTGGGTGCGGATGCTTTGGGAGGTGCCGTTAATATCGTCACCAAGACCAGGCGTAAAAACTACCTGGACCTTTCTTATGCCTATGGTTCTTTCAATACCCACCGGACTACTTTAAGCGGTGCCGTGACCGGAAAGAATGGCCTCACTGCCCGGCTCAACCTCTACCAGAATTATTCAGATAATAATTACTGGATTCATGTAGATGTAGCAGATATTAAAACAGGAAAATATTATCCGGAGCAGCGTGTACGGCGGTTTCACGACCAGTACCATAATGAAACCCTTATTTTTCAGACAGGGCTTGTAGATAAGAAATGGGCGGATGAATTGCTGATAGGGCTGACCCTGGGAGCGAACAGGTCGGAGATTCAGACCGGCGCCAGGATGGTGACTGTTTTCGGGGATTGGTACCGGAAAGGCAATATTGTGATGCCCACGCTGAAGTATGAAAAATCCAACCTGTTGATTAAAGGGCTGGAAGTAAAACTATCGGGTAACTTCAACCTGGGACAGGAACAGAATATAGATACCGTGTACCGGCGATACAATTGGTTCGGACAATACAAGGAATACCCCGGCCTGGGGTCTGAAAGAGAAAGGTCTCTTTATAAATATGCCAACAATACGGGAATAGCGGTAGCTAATATTAACTATAACATCAACGCAAAAAATGTGATCTCTGTAAATAATGTATTCAATACGTTTAACAGGAGAGGGAAGGACGAATTTTATCCGGGCCAGGAGAAATACAATCAACCCCGGGTAAACAGCAAGAACATCACCGGGCTGGGCTATATCTTTAATCATAACGACAGGTTTACCGCCAGCCTGTTTGTGAAAAATTACCTGCAGATCAATAAGATGACCAATCCTGTAGTGACTGCAGATCAGACGATTTATGAACCCATATACCAGTTATTGAATAAGCAAGGATACGGAGCAGCGGCAGCATATTATATATTGAAGCAGCTACAGGTAAAGGCATCCTATGAAAGAAGTTATCGTTTGCCGGAACCGGAGGAGATCTTTGGCGATATGATCAACCTGGAAGCCAACCCGGCCTTGAAACCCGAACGGGGAGACAACTTTAACCTGGGGGTTTTATTTACCCATGAAGGGTCGGGGAAACATGGGTTCTCTACCTCCGCTAACCTGATCTACAGGGATGCCAAAGATTTTATCAGGACCCAGCTCAACCGTAACCAGGTAAAGCTGGTGATGGATAACCTGTTTAACGTGACCAATACAGGGATAGAAGCAGAAGTCAATTATAGTTATAAGAACTGGCTCCAGGTCGGGATGAACCTGACCTACCAGGATATCCGCAACAACACGGAATATGAACAGGGGTTTACCAATGTAAGCCCGCTGTACAGGGACAGGATCCCCAATATCCCTTACTTGTTCGGGAATGCCAACGCAGGTATCCGGTTCCGGAATGTGCTCTTCCATTCAGATGGATTGAATGTCGGCTACAATATGCTGTATGTGCATGCCTATTATTTATACTGGCCCAGCATGGGTAATGATAAACTGGATATCCCCCGGCAGGTGGTCCATGATATCAACCTTGTCTATACGGCCGCCGGTGGAAAATATAACCTGGCGCTGGAATGCAAAAACTTAGGGAATGCCCGCGTGTACGACAACTTCAGTTTGCAAAAGCCCGGAAGAGGCATTTATATAAAAGTGCGCTATTACTTAGACCAATTTAAATTGTAACCCATAAAAATTAAACGTTGATTTATGACTAAAAAATCCAGTTGCCTGATGTTGGCATCTTTATTACTCCTCGGTGCCTGCAACAAAAAAGATAAAGACCCGGGTACTCCCGGTGACGGAAGCGGAACCAAATACATCATTTCTGCAACCCCCTTAGGAACAACCGGCGTGGCGGACTATTTACTGACTGCAGATGATTT
>CAZFKK010000157.1:0-539 GCA_964519735.1 uncultured Taibaiella sp. | reverse complement strand
GATGATTTGACGGCCGGCACCCTGTCTACCCTGGGCAATGGCATAGAGCAGGATGGTTCTTATCGCTATTACCTGACCAACAAAAATAAATTTTTCAGCTTACTGTATGGACAAGGTAATCCGGGAGCGGTAACTACTTATGGCCTGGATAAAAATGGTACCCTGTCCAAGATCTCCAACTTCCAAAGTGAAACGGTCCAGGTTCAGGCCGTAGCCAATGACGATATATTTATGGTTAAAGTGCCGAGAAGCGGTCAGCCTAATGCGAATTGGTATAGACTGGATGCAGATAAAGTAGAGATTGTTGCGGAAGGCGTGATTGATATTGTGGCGTTGGCTGCAAATGGAGAGCGCGCGCATTTTACCGGCGCTACGGTATCCGGCGGAAAGATGTACCTGCCTTATATGAGTATCAAAGGGGCCAGAATAGCGGATGGGGATAATATCTGGAACAGCAATAGCCTGGACACCAGTTTTATCGCAGTGTATTCCTACCCCGGTATGGTCTTCGAAAAATTGATAAAGGATCACCGGACCGG
>CAZFKK010000156.1:0-6974 GCA_964519735.1 uncultured Taibaiella sp. | reverse complement strand
GCTTCTGAAATGAATATCAGCCGGGAGCAGCAGGATGCCTTTGCTATCGAAAGCTATAAACGCAGCCAGGCCGCTATAAATGAAGGAAAGTTTGCCGCAGAGATTGTGCCTGTTTCCATCCCTCAACGTAAAGGAGATCCTATTCTTTTTGAAAAAGATGAAGAACCTTTTAATGTTAAATTCGACAAAATACCTGTCTTAAATTCCGCCTTCGTTAAAGGGGGATCGGTAACTGCCGCTAATGCATCCACGATGAATGACGGCGCTGCGGCAGTAGTCCTGATGAGCCGGGAGAAGGCAGATGCATTGGGCATTAAACCTCTTGCGGTCATCAAAGGCTATGCAGATGCAGAACAAGCACCGGAATGGTTTACGACCACACCCTCTTTGGCAGTACCCAAGGCAGTAGCCAAGGCAGGCCTGAACATGGAAGATGTTGCTTATTTTGAGCTGAATGAGGCCTTCAGTGTAGTCGGTGTTGCCAATATGCAAAAAATGAATCTCCGGCCGGACCGGGTAAACGTAAATGGAGGAGCAGTTGCCCTTGGACATCCTTTGGGTTGTAGCGGCGCCCGTATTGTAGTCACCCTGCTGCATGTGTTACAACAAAACAATGCTGCTATCGGAGCTGCAGGTATCTGCAATGGCGGAGGTGGCGCCAGTGCCCTGGTTATAGAGCGTCTGAATTAATAAATAAATTGAGATTCAATACTTTGTCCTTAATTAAGGCCAGGGTATTGAATCTATTTTAATTACAGGACACTAAAACACAAAATTGATTCCTGGCATTACGACTCCGGCATTTAGCCTGTTGGGCTACAGGCTGATTACAGCTCAAAGCCCCTTTACTTCTGCGGAGATCCAATCCTAAAGTATTGCCAGCCAAACAGGCCTGAAAATAAGTAGCTAAGTTGCACTATGCCGGAATATTTCGCATTCTTAAAATAGTTCTTATCTTTACTGCCCCCAATTAACGATTAAAACAACTAAATGAATATATTATTTCTTTTACTCCTTGCCTATTTGTTAGGATCGATACCTACAGCCGTCTGGGTAAGCCAAAAGATTTATGGAATTGATATCCGGGAACATGGTAGCGGAAATGCCGGTGCCACCAATACTTTCAGGGTCCTGGGGAAAAAAGCAGGTATAGGCGTGATGCTTGTAGATATGCTGAAAGGATGGGCGGCTATACAGCTTTCCCATTTTTCGATCTATGACTGGGGATCTGTACCGATCGTGAACCTGCAGATCGGGCTAGGCCTTTGTGCCGTTATCGGGCATATATTTCCGGTGTGGGCCAATTTCAGAGGGGGGAAAGGTATTGCAACGCTCTTCGGTATGATCCTGGCTATTCATCCTGTGGTAGCGGTTAGCCTGGTTGGCGTATTCCTGCTGATGTTATTTCTTACCCGTTATGTTTCGCTGAGCTCTATGGCTGCAAGTGTTGCTTTCCCGGTATTGATCCTTTTCATTTTTAAGGATCAGGCTCCGGAAACATCCTATAAATTGTTTGCCATAGCGACAGCATGTATGGTAGTGCTTACCCATCATAAAAATATAAGCAGGTTAATAGCCGGGAATGAGAGCAAAGTAAAACTGATCAAACGAAGAAAATAGCCCGGCCTTCCCTCATTCTTAAATCCTTTTTGTCTAAAGAAGGATTTTTTTGTGGGTTGTATATTTTGTGTAAAATATTCGTTATTTTTATTTCCAATTAGGTTCATCAAAAATAACCTGTCTGCAAAGCATAAATTCTAAGTTATGAAATGGTCTCTTTTACCTGTGATTACCTTCGTTGCCCTTACAGGCAGCAGTTTGCAAAGCTGTTTCAGGAACCCGGTAACCGGGCGTTCTTCTGTAAATCTTGTAGATGGTTCCACGCTGACTTCTTTATCTAACCAGCAATACAACACCTTTTTAAGCCAGAACAAGCCCATCACCGGAACTCCCGAGGCAGAAATGGTAAAGAAAGCAGGCCAAAAGCTGGTGGCGGCTATTCATAAATATTTTGCTGATAAAGGGACGCCAAATGTGCTTGCCGGGTATGACTGGGCTTTTAACCTGGTCGATAATAAAGAGGTGAATGCCTGGTGCATGCCGGGAGGAAAAGTAGTTGTGTATTCAGGGATCCTGCCTGTAACACAGACAGAAACGGGCCTGGCCGTGGTAATGGGCCATGAAATAGCCCATGCGATTGCACAGCATGGCAACGAAAGAATGAGCCAGGGATTGATACAACAAGCCGGCGGCGTAGCCTTGTCCGTGGCACTTTCTTCCAGACCGGCAGCGACACAAGCCCTCTTCAATACAGCTTATGGAGTCGTATCAACAGTAGGAGGTGTTCTTCCCTTCTCCCGAAAACACGAAAGCGAAGCTGATGAAATGGGTCTCATTTTTATGGCCATGGCAGGTTACGATCCTAATGAGGCGGTATCATTCTGGCAGAGAATGTCTCGTATGGGTGGCACCAAACCTCCTGAGCTTTTAAGTACCCACCCCAGTGATGAAACGCGTATTGCCCAGATAAAGAAACAAATCCCTAAAGCAATTCAATATTATAAAGGAAAATAGTTGGATATATTATATGGCCTATCCCTTTTTTAAAATTCCCCCGCTTAAGCGCTTTCTGAGTTATGTCGTACCTGTAACGATTGCGAACAGTTCAGGAACCATTACTCCTTTTCTCGAATTCAATTTTTACCGCAACCAATGGCAACTGGCTACGGAAGAAGCCTTATATTCTGATGGTACCCGGTATGAACCGTTTAGGGTAGCGTTTAAACACATCAGGAAACATAGAGATCTTTCTAAAGTTGCCGACTGCCTGGTATTAGGTACCGGCCTTGGAAGTGTCGTCCATATACTACATGACAAATACGATTGCAAAGCCAGCTATTCCCTGGTAGAATATGACGAAAAAATACTCTACTGGGCAATCCAAAACCTGAGTGCACATCATATTTCCGGCCTGCTTCCTCATTGTTCTGATGCATTGAGCTTTGTCAAAAAAGACATCCGGCAATATGATCTTATTTGTGTGGATATTTTTAATGGCAAAGAGGTGCCCAAAGTATTTACAGAAAGGGATTTCTTGCTGGATGTGCAAAGAAGGTTGAAACCCGGAGGCATCTGCCTGATGAACTACATCCTGAACGAAGAAAGGGAATACCAGGATTATTTGCGGAATGTAAGGTCTATATTTCCATCCATACGTATTATAGAGCGGAAACAAAACCGGATCCTGCTTCAATATTGAGTTCAGAAGTCTATACTGCCCGGATGACCAGCATCGCCTATGGCTCCGTCACTGTATAATTACCCTCATGATACCTCATGATGTACAACTGGTTATTTTCCAGGTAAAGCAGCTCATTTTCTCCGGTCCATGCAGGTTGAATATTGTAGCGGGTAAAGGGTGCTGCGCTGATATCCTTTACATGGCCATTAAATACCGGTCCATAATAGTTCAGGAGATGCACCATCCAATACAAGGTCTCATACCCACGAAAAACCATTTCCGAAGGTTGAATGCCGTAATGTTCGTTATAAGCATGCAGCAGGTGCTGGCCTGCAGAAGTACTGAGATCATAATGAAAAGGAGTAGTATAAGCTATACGCAAAGGGGCATAGTTGCCTGAAGCATGCAGACCCTTTAGTGCCTTCCATGAGGGCATGCCTAATAACTCAAAGCGGTACCGGTCAGCAAGTGTAATTAATGCATCCAGGAGTTTTTCCGCATTTTCCGTTTCCAGTACACTGGCAAAAATCACATTTGTCTCTGTGCTGTCAAATATTTCCGCCAATTTTTGGGGCTGGGCTAAAAGGCCCGAACAATCTACCACTTTTACCTCTTCCTCGTCCAGGGCATCTTTAAGCAATGAATAGGCTTCCTTTTCACCCAGGGTATTGCTCAGGTACAATAAATATTTAGGCTCTTTTTTAAACTGCTGCCCAGCGTATTCCACGAGCTTCCTGACATGAGTTTTCAATGTGGGTTGAATCAATATAAAATAGGGATTGTCGACTACACCTGCATCCGAAGGGGATAATGCCGAGACAAAATTAATACGGTTTTTTTGGGCAAAAGTAGCGACAGGTGGAATTTCCGGCGACTGTAACGCACCTATGATGAGATCCGAATGCAATAATGAAGGGTTTTGAACCAGTTTTTTTACTGAATGCGCCGGATCTGTAATATCGTGTATATATAACTCGACTTTAAGTCCTTCGCGGGCTAAGGTATCGCCCGCTATGGTCATCCCTTCATAAAAATGTACAAATGGCAGGACATTATCCGGAGTTTTGTTACTTACAGGCTTTCCTTCCTTCACTAAGGTATTCAGGTGTAAGGGCATTAAAACATCAATACGGTAAACCTCTTTTTTTTCCGACTCAGGATAAACAGGCATATTTTTTTTCGCCGAACGGAATCCCTCCTTCTTTTTAGGAGAAGCCGGCTTATCATGACTCTTTGAAGGCGATGATGAATGCTCTTCTTTCTTGAAGATCTTCTTCCAGAACTGGGCCTGCACCGGAGCAATGTTTCCTAACATACCCACCGTCAATAAAAGGAAGAAATACCTGGCAGTAAATTTCATAGACACAAAGGAGGGATAGGTAAGCTGAGCAAATATTAATCTAAAAAGTCTTTCATAGAGCCTCATCAGGCCTGATCTGCAAAACTAAAGAAAACCTCAGGATAGAACCGCTTTTTACAATATTTTCTGAATACCGTGCTTTTGAAAGGAGTCTGTTCAAAAATACCCCTTTCCAATAATTGGATAACCTTGAATTTCTGCCTATTTTCGCCTTATGCCCGACTTAAGCTTTACAGAAGAGAATTACCTGAAAGCCATTTATTACCTGCAGCATAAAAATGCAAGCAGCGACGTATCTGTCAATGAAATAGCAGAAAAAATGAGTACACGCCCGGCTACGGTTACAGATATGCTGCGCAAATTATCAGAAAAAGAACTTATTCATTACGAAAAATACAAAAAGACCCGTTTAAGCCGATCGGGAAATGCCTTTGCTTTGCAGATTATCCGTAAACACCGGTTATGGGAGGTTTTCCTGCATGAAAAGCTCAAATTCTCCTGGGATGAGGTCCATGAAGTTGCTGAAGAATTAGAACATATCCGTTCTGCCAAATTAATTGAGCGGCTGGATGATTTCCTGGGATTTCCCAGGGTGGACCCTCATGGTGACCCGATACCCAGTGCAGATGGGGCATTAATTCCGGTAGCGGGAAAAACACTATCTGAATCTGCTCTGGGTAAAAAGCTCAAAGTAGTTGCAGTTAAGGATACCTCTACCTCTTTTCTGCAGCATTTGGAAAGGTTTCAGCTAAATATAGGCGTTCACCTGGTCATTAAAGAATTTTTACCCTTTGATAAAAGCGTGATCGTCTGCATTGGAGATAAGGAATCTGTAATGCTTTCTGAAAAAATAGCAGAAAACCTGCTGGCAGTCGAGATCCGGAAATAATTTTATTGTATAACAATAGGCCTACATGATATCATTTGAAGATTTTCAACGCTTAAAAAAAGAATTAACAGATACAGGTACAACGCTTGTGGCCGTATCCAAATTAAAAACAACACAAGACATCCTGGCCTTATACGAATGGGGACAACGGGATTTTGGCGAAAATTATGTGCAGGAGCTATTGGAAAAACAAGCGGAGCTTCCTGAAGATATATCCTGGCATTTCATAGGCCATCTCCAATCCAATAAGGTAAAATACATAGCGCCTTTTGTTCATCTGATCCATGGCGTAGATAGCTTCAAGCTATTGCAGGAGATTAATAAGCAGGCTGCTAAAAACAACAGGGTCATCCAGTGCCTGCTGCAGGTTCATCTGTCTACGGAAGAAACAAAATTTGGCCTGGATGAGAAGGAAATGATAGAGGTGCTGGAATATTATGAAGCTCAAAAGCAGCTTATGGGCCATGTAACAATCCGGGGACTAATGGGAATGGCCTCTTTTACCAATGACCAGGACCTTGTACGTAAAGAATTCCGTCACCTGAAATCATTATTCCATATGGCCAGGCAAAGCTATTTCCTCGGCAACAGTTCCTTCGATATTTTATCTATGGGCATGAGCGACGATTACCGGCTCGCAGTAGCAGAAGGAAGTACACTGGTCCGCATAGGGAGCCGTTTATTTGGAAGAAGACAAACTATCTGACGAAATAAAATGCGCCGTATTAAACTTCCTGGCTTTTTATCGGTCTTATCCCAGGATTGTTCCGTTTTTTATGATTGACCCCAACTTTATGCACTCAAAAGACTTTCCTGCGTTTATTACCCTACCTGTTGTTCATTTTCCTTCCTGGGCTAAAGTCCTTGCTTTTTCATTTTGTTCCGGCCTGTTCCTGGCAAGCTGCTCCGGCCCTACCAAGGCAGAAGGTTCCAAATCGGGGAAACCCCCGGTATTGCAGGCTGAGGCCGTGATCGTAAAGCCTACAACGCTACGGGCCATGTACCAAAGCAGCGGTACGCTAATGGCCAATGAGGAAATAAATGTTTATCCCGAGGTTGCAGGCAGGGTAACGTTCATCCACTTCAAAGAGGGAGGCACCGTGCGAAAAGGAGACCTGCTTGTACAGCTTTTTGATGATGATGTAAGGGCCCAGATCCAGAAGCTAAAAGCACAAAAACAGCTACAGATCACCACTAAAAACCGGCAGGATGAATTGCTGGCTATTAACGGGATCAGCCGGCAGGAATATGATAATACCGTCACTCAGATTGCCGCCATTGACGCTGATATTGCGTACAGTGAAGCCCAGTTACGAAGACTTCAGATCCGTGCGCCGTTCGAAGGCGCCATAGGCTTACGCAATGTAAGTATAGGCGCCATTGTTAACACCGGCACATTGATCACCCGCATACAGCAGGTACAACCGCTTAAGCTGGACTTTGCCGTTCCCGATCAATATAAAGGGATACTACATCCCGGAAAC
>CAZFKK010000155.1:0-6982 GCA_964519735.1 uncultured Taibaiella sp. | reverse complement strand
TAAGGAACGACCTTATCATGAAACGGCAGCGGAATGGTACGCATCGCTTGAAGGGGTAATATAATAATAGGATCTACCAGGGCTACTACTCAACTTACCATAAGGAGCTAAACACACATCAGGGAACATTCAGCAAAAATATATGATACGATAAAAAGGGAATTGGATACTTTGCGTAGGACTAACCGTTGAAATGTGGGTACTACTTATTTTCAAAAATGAGTATTCAACATCAGCATCAATGGCATAATTTCATCCTAAAATTAAGAATTATGAAAATAGCATTACTCTCCTTTTGGGCTTCACTTCTTGTTTTATTCAGCTACAAAGCCCGGGCTCAGCAATACGCAATGAGCCAATCTCCCCTTTCCTTCCAGGAAAATAAGGGACAAATTCACGATCAGCATCATCAACCTCGCCCGGATATCGATGCGCGGCTCGGCCAGGGTGAATTCCAGGTATTTGTAGGTAAAAAGGGGTTACACTATCAATGGACGCATGCAACGGACGCTACTAAGGAACGCCTGAAACAAGTTCAAAAAACAGTGGCGGACCCCGAACCCTATACCACTACAGTGGCCAGGGTCGATGTTGTGCTTTTGGGCGCCAATCCTAATGCCCGGTTACGCAAAGAAAACAAACGGCCGGAGTATTATACCTATTATAATGTAAAGCAGGCGCCGGAAGGGCTGACCGCTTTCAACTACGATAAGATGGTTTATGAAAATATCTATCCTAATATCGACTGGGTTGTTTATACGCAGAATGGTCGTATGAAATATGATTTTATCGTACGCCCGGGCGGAAAAGTAACGGATATCCGCATACAATATAAAGGAGCCACGCAATTGGCGTTACAGGAGTCCGGAGATGTGACGGTAAGTTCTCCGTTAGGCACACTCACCGAATCCGCTCCGTATTCTTATCAGGATGATGGGAAAGAAGTCGCTTCACACTACCAGGTACAAAATGATGTGCTGACTTTTGCTGTAGGTGCTTATTCAGGGACCTTAACGATTGACCCTTCTGTGGACTGGGCTAGCTATTTCGGAGAAGTGGGTGCAATATGGGTATCAGGGGAAGGAATGAAAGTAGACAACGAGGGCAATGTCTATGTGAATGGCAATGCCGCAATGACCCAAAATATGGCCACCCAGGGTGCCTTCCTCGTCACCCCGAATAACATACAAAGTGGCTATCTCGCTAAATTTACGGCAAAAGGAACATTAGCCTGGTGTACCTATTATGGCGGCGATGCTAATGTTTCGTCCGGAACTACTGCAGGAGGTATCGTTATTGATACGGCAGGTAATATCACTGTATCCGGCAGCACCGCTCTGGTCTCCTTTGGTATCGTTACCCAAGGGGCCTATCAAACCACTTTTGGCGGAGGAGCTGGAGATATATTCATGATGCAATTTACTCCGGATGGCCAACGTAGATGGGGTACATTTCTAGGCGGAGAAGGCCAGGAATGGTCATTTTCCCTCGCAACTTATGAAAACAGTATTTACATAGGAGGCACAACGGGCAGCAAAACGAACATCACTACAGCGGGAAGCTATAAGCCCGTACTTGGTGGCAATTCTGGTACAGCTACATTTCTGGCAAAAATGAATTTAGCAGGAACGCAAATGGAATGGTCCACTTATTTCGATGAAAATGCAACATCTACTATGGCTATTGCACTCGATCCGGCAGGAAATGTTTATATGCAGGGTGGTACCTATACCAAAACCGGTTTGGCCACGCCCGGTGCATTTCAACAACAACACAACACCGCCCCAGGTACAGAATTTCATTGCGGTACCATTACCAAATTCACAAAGCAAGGTCAGTTAAGTTGGGCCACTTTTTGGGGTGGAGAAGATAATTTTGACGGTTTTGCCACCGGCGCTGCTATAGCCGTAGATAAGAACTACCAGGTATATTTGGCAACTTCAACCGCCAGCAAACAATATATGGCTACCGCCGGCAGCTATCAGGATACTTATTATGGTGGAGATAATGATATTTGCCTGATGCGGTTGGATAGTGCCGGAAAACGAATTTGGGCGACCTATATTGGTGGAGAAGGCTTCGATTACCCTACATCAATAGACTTTGATGAGCACGGAGATCTTTGGTTTGGTGCTTTTACTGGAAGCACACAAAATATGAGTACCCCTGAAGGCTTGCGTGTCAACTATGGCGGAGGTGTATACGACTGCTTTTTTGCAAAATATGACTCTTTAGGTAAGAAAAAATGGGGATCTTACTATGGGGGTACAGGCATGGAGCAGTTCTCCAAGCTGGAATATTATAAAGGTTATCTCTATTTTGGAGGTTCAACCAATTCATTAGACAGTCTATCCATTGCTACTCCGGGAGCGCACAAAACTTCTTATCCGGGAGAGCTCGCCCTTTCCTCAATGGTAGGTCGTTATTGCTTTACTTATACGCCTACCTCAGGCATCACAGGACCCCAGGAAGTGTGCTCCGGCGGTGAATTCCAATATGCCACAACTCCTGTAGCGGATGCAGATGAATATATCTGGCGTTTCCCTTCAGGTTGGGACGTAGTGACCAATGAGCATAACGTTGACATCAAATTTTCCAATGCACAAGGTGGCACCCTTGAATTGATCATTGTCCGTTGCGGAGATTCCAGTGACGTGATACAGTTACCGATCACCGTTATTGAATCTGCAGAACCTATTATCCAGGTGGATAAAGATGTCTTGTCTGTTACGCCGTCTTTCGCCAACTATCAATGGTGCCTCAACGGGCAACCTATTCCTAACGCTACAAGCGGCACCTATAAAGTATCTGTAAATGGCGTGTATACGGTTATTGTCAGCAATGATCCTAATTGTGTGGACACTTCAGCAGACTACGTAATCAGTAATCTATCGATAGGCCGGCATAGTCTTTCCTCTGTACGTCTATACCCTAACCCGGTGCAACAGGGTGTGTTGCACGTTGTTGCTGCAGAACCCGTAGATTTGGCTATTTATAGCATAGAGGGCAGATGGATTAAAACTTGTGTCAATGCCACTGAGGTCGACACCAGGGATATGATCAATGGGCAATACATCGTTTATCTCACCAACAAGGAGGGCGTAACGATACAGGTCTCGAAGCTACAGGTATTACGTCCCTAAAAGGAACATAGTGATGAAAAAACAGTTGTCAGTTAGTTTAATATTAATTTGTATAATCTTATGGGGTGTGGCGCTTTGCAGCGCCACACCCCGAGGGTTATGGATATTAGGACCCCAATCCATTTCCTTTTTAACCCAACCGTCTTCCCTGATCAATGTCGACTTTCCAGGTTTTGGTGAAGCCAATGCTACCGTATGCGACAGCCAGGGGCAGCTTTTATTTGCTACAGATGGCTCTACCCTGCTCAACAGAAATGGGCAGGTTATGCTCAATGGCCGGAATCTGACAGGTTATGGTGACGGCGCAACAGGCAGTACCTCACAGGGGGCTCTGGCCGTGCCTGTACCGGGTTCTGAGTATCTGTACTACGTCTTTTCGCTTACCTCGGTGGAAATGTTTCCCAATGACGGGAAGTTGTTTTATTCACTGGTAGATATGCGTTTAGATGGCGGATTAGGCGGTGTCGTTCCCTCCCAAAAGGGAAAATTCCTGGATAGCGGACTCAATGAAAAAATGACGGCTATTGAAGGTGCAAAATGTAATATATGGGTCATTGTTTCCAATAAGTTTAAATTAGAATATAAAGCATTTAGTGTCACCAAAGATGGCATAGAGACCACGCCTGTGCTTTCCCATAGCGGCAATTTTTATTTCAGCACCTATAGGCTGGGGGAAATTTATCCCTCGCCCGATCGTAAAAAAATGGTGGTTTGTGCAGCTACCCCTGCAGGTGGAGGCTTGGAATTGTTAGATTTTGACAACTTCACCGGGAAGCTTTCCCATCCACAAACCATTTCAGATTCTTTCATGTTTTATACCGCTTGTTTTTCTCCCGACGGGACAAAAGTATATGGCAAAACTTATTTTGCGCCTCAGAGAGAACGATTCTTTCAATTCGACATCTCAGTACCGAACAGCCCTGTTTCTTATGAGCACAGTGGAAGTTACAATACGTTCGATAAAGTACGTTTAGGAGCCGACGGGAAAGTATATGTAGTAACCGGCTTCAAACAGATGGGGGCCATTTCACTTCCCAACAACAAAGCCCCCGGCGATGGCTTCAATAGAACGTACTTTGAGTTTGATATCTTTAGCATAGGGGCCTTCCCTAATTATGTCCCCTATGTCAGGGTGCCGGATAGCAATCATTACAACAACAATAATATAAGTGCCGCTTGTTGGGCAAACGAAGTGTTTTTGTCCATTGACAGCCTGGCCTGGGATGTGACCTGGGAAGATGGCTCTTTAAGCACTAACCGACGGATTACCAAAGCCGGGGTTTACCTGGCCCATTATTTTACCCGGGGCTGCGTGGAAAACTATGATACTTTTCATGTGGATTTTTCCAATGGCGTGTTGCCTCAACTCTCCATACAGGCCGCATGCAAGGGACAAAATAATGGTGCAATTGCGGCAAAAACCTATGACGATGATCCCGTTACCTATCACTATAACTGGCGCGATGCTCATGAAAACCTACTAGACACGACGAATGCTATCCATAATTTAAGTCCTGGTACCTATTCTGTACAGATCACGACGGACAAAGGTTGTGATACCACTTTGTATGTTGTCCTACCCTCATTAGTACCCGATGTTGATTTCAAAACAGATAAACTCCTTTATTGTGTTGGCGACCGCTTAACCGCTCAAAATCTTTCCGGAACAGGTTATACGCATTATTTCTGGTATTGGAACGATTCATTAATAAGTAGCAGCGAAGACTTCAGCCTCCTTTTATCGCAGCCGGGAAAATTTCTGTTAAGTCTGGTAGGCCACAATACCATTTGTGCGGACACTATAAGCAGTTGGATAACTATAGATGCCCGTTTGGGTATAGGTTTTGATCCATCCCGGCTATCGCTTTGCCAGGGTGAGTCCGTACTGTTTACCCCTGACACAGACAGCACGGTTACCCAATACTATTGGCATTTCGGTTCGGATTATTATACGGTTTATGAGAAGGGGTCCATAAGTCATGCTTTTGATGAAAAGGGCAATTGGCCCGTTACTTTAACTACCCGTTTCAGGGCCTGCCCGGATACCACAGATCTACAAACTATTGTAGTATACCCGATTCCCAAAGTCAACTTAGGGGCAGACACTTCCCTTTGTTTTCAAAATGGGGCTATTCATCTGTTCAACCGCTATCATAACACAGATTATGTGTACCTTTATCAATGGAGTACCGGAGCCACAAGTGCGGCAATAGAGGTGTTACAACCCGGGAATTACAGTTTAAAAATGGCAGATACCGTACTGGGTTGTACGGGTTATGGCGCCATTACCATTACTAAAGATTGTTACCTTGATATTCCGAATGCTTTTAGCCCGAATGGCGACGGTGTCAATGATTATTTTTTCCCCCGCGCTCTGTTAATGAAAAGCGCGACGGGTTTTACCATGCAGGTATTCAACAGGTGGGGACAAATCGTCTTTGTAACCCATAATAAGGAGGGCCGGGGTTGGGACGGAACATGGAATGATACGGAACAGCCTGCCGGTGTTTATGTATACCGGATTGAGGTACAGTTTGAAAACGGATATGCAGAAATTTATAATGGAAATCTGACTGTTTTGCGGTAATTGAGGCCCCTAAAAAATTTACTGACCCCATATTATTGAGGTATATTTGATGGCACATTACAGATGAGTTATGCGTAAGGGATGTATTTGTTTGTTATCCGTTTTTTGTCTTCTTTTACCCCATTGGAGTAGATCCCAGATGGATTTGAATACGGTTGATTTTATACTGGAAACCAATAGTATTTCCGGTATTGATGAATTACTGCAAAAGGGTAAGACGCAACTACGGCATAATAAGGGTGATTCGGCCATTTACACTTTTTTTCGGGCGCTAGCGGTCAGCTATCATCAAAAAAGCCCGGATCTCTTTAAGAGGTCCTTCAATGAATTTGGCAAATATGTCACGAACTGGGGCGACAATATGGATTCTTCCAGGGCTGCCCTTATAGAAAAAACATTGCAGTGGAGCCGGTATTTTAATATAAAGAATGAACATACCCAACGGTTAACCTATATGCTGGGTAGTTTCTATTATGATATTAATGAGATGGAAACGGCGTTGAATTTAATGACCAAAGTCATTGAATTTGATCCATCAGACAGATCCGTTGGTGTTAATCTACTTAAAGCCAAAGCCTTACACTCTATTACCGCATTATGGATCTATACGGGTGAACTGGACCAAGCTAAATCAACGGTACAACAACTGGCAAAACTACGAGCGCATACCGGAGATGTCCACATTGGTGTTTATGAACAATTGGCACAAGGTAAAATACAGCTTTTCCTTGGAAACCATGACGCCTATGTTCAGCGTTTGACTAAAGCGATCGAGCTCTCCAAAACAAACCATCTCAATTGCCTGTGTTCTGACATTGCCCTATCACATCTATGTGAGGGATATATTATTGGCAAAGACAAGCAGCCTCAAAGAGCTATAGACACCCTGCATCAATTGATAAAACGCTATACTTTAATCGGGCAGGAAAAAACAGATAAGGGATTTATCCCCCTGTTTACCCCTAAGCTTCTTTTACATTACAGATTTGTCATGGCTATTGCATATGCTTACAATGACGATTTAAATGCAGCAGAGCAAGGCTTAGTTGCCTTGCTCGAAGAAAACAATCCCAAAAAGCCTTTACCTATGGTGTTGTATCAAAATACGCTGAGATTTTTGGGGGCCGTATATACCAGCTTAGGTAAGTATAAAGAAGCGAACAAAACTTATGAAACAATGATCATGCTGTATGACAATCATAAAGTGCAAAGAGAGAAAAGCAATTCTATCGCCTTAAAGCATCGCCTTGAC
>CAZFKK010000154.1:0-6988 GCA_964519735.1 uncultured Taibaiella sp. | reverse complement strand
ATTCCGGTATCGCCGCCCAGGTTTACTTTGGGGGGAGCATATATGGTCACCGTATCTGCATAAAACACAACTGGACAGACACGAAAGTGGGCGCTCAACTGTATAATCTTTTCCCCTTCCTGATCAAAAGCATGACGAACGGCGTCATCAGGAGCGGTCCACCAGGCACTGTCCCCAATATTCCAACGCAAACGGACCGCCTGATCCGTCTGTATAGGTGTCCATAAAACAGACTCCCCAACACAGGCTTTCTGCCTATCTATAGTAAACCGGATATCGGTAACGGGCTCATCCACGATCAGGGTTTTAGAAAATGTATCCCTGCAGGATGCGCCCGACCCAATTAAGGTAACGACATAACGCCCGCTTTCCCCATAAGCATATGCAGGTTGTTGCTCCGTATCACTTCCTGTATCTCCAAAAGACCAATGCCAGGTACTGAAATGAGGATCCGATGTGTTTTCGAATTGTACCTTACTCCCTTTACATATCAAGGTATCCGATTGGAAGGATACTTTATAATCGACGTTAGGAATTGTAAAAACAAGATGCGTACTGCAACCATGGGCATTGGTTAGGGTTACCTCATAAGTTCCGGAAGCGACATTGGTCAGGGAATCTCTTGTGGATAGGGATAGGGTATCTCCAGCAGCCTTCCAAGAAAAATAATAGGTGACTGTATCCTGTGCATCTTTAACAAGAACCGCATAGCCATTTTTCGCTCCTTTACATTCAGGGCCTATCCGTACCGTTTCCGGCATAGGGATAAGGACCACATGAAAGGTATCCGCATGGATGGCACAAGGTGTGCCGGGTAGCTGATAGGTCACCCAATAAGTTCCTGACTTACTCAATGAGCATAGAGGGCTTCGTGTCCCTTCATTCCATTGGTAATCCCAGCCCGCATCACTTTTTGCGCGAAGGATGCCTGTACCATAACATATTTGCGTGTCCGTTACACTTGAATTAATTTCCGTCACTGCATTGGCTACAAAAGTGGGCAATCCAAACACACTCTGTGTATTGGCCAGCAGGCCAAACCCGTTTCTTTCAAACCCACAACTAATGCCGGGAAGATTCGGGGCATTAATCACATTTAAAGAATCTCCATAGAGTACGGCACAGTATAGCTTACCGTCAGGGCCTCTTTGTATGGCTAAGCCATCCCCATCAGCGATCTTTGTTTTGCTGTTCCCGGCATTCAAATCAAATTGCTGAATAGAATGATGCGCGCCTCCATATATTTTAGTGTTGTCTGGCGAGAAGCAAACCCCATAGTAGCCCAGATTGGATTGTGTGCTATCTGGAAAATCCGGGGAACCGTCTAAATATACGGGATTCGTGATAACACCTGTAGTGGCATTGAAATCATAGAGTCCCAAATTGCCTTGAGCTATCGCTATTTTTTTTCCATCCGGAGAGATGGCCATATACCCAATTAAGCCTGTTCCCCAACCACCATTTATTGGTTTTGGAAGCGCCGGGGAGACGACAGGTTGGCTATTGACCCCATTGGGGGTAATTTCGAAAGCCTTCAACTTAGGATGACTACCAGATAGGACGATGATCCACCATTTATCACAATTAGGGCCGCCCCTACTCACCATCATATGTTCGGTATTGCCCGTATCCACCAAAATGCCTTTTTGCGTAGATACCACAGCCCCTAAACCTCCGTTGAGATCCATATCCACTACGCTATAGAACAACGTCCCTTTATAAATTCCTGCATTTACTTCCCCTAAGGAGAATAGGTAATATTGCGTTGTGCTTCCCGGGACAGGCACTATGATCGTGCCTTGCGCCGTACTTTTGGTGATATTAAATCCAACCCGGGGCAGTCCGTTGCCGTTGGGCATCACCGTATGATTTCGATCCCACACGCTATAGCCATCTGTATAAAACAATAAATTTCCCTTATCATCACAAATCACGGAGCTCCCCTCACTCGTTTCCATCGCCATGCGAATTGCCCGGGGTGGCCGGGTACTGAAGTCGATTCCCGCATGGCTGCCAAAGGCCCATACATTGCTATATTGCCCCGAGCTATTGATAGTGCCTGCCATTATAAAGCACATGAATATCAATAGTTGTCGCATAATTTTTTTTTAAATTAAAGCAAATTTATCCTATTTTGATCTACCTTAAATGGTGCCGACTACTTAAATATTAATTTTGAGTAGTATTACTTACCTTTTAAAAAGCATGGCTAACTCCGGTTCAAATAAAACCATAGGGCTGAATCCTTGATGGAGGATAATTGATGCTTCAATTTTGTACATTAATACCCTCTCGGAACCGGGATTTGCAGCGTGGTGAAAATTTCATTAAATGACCGTACATCATACAGATGTTCCTTAAAGTATATAAAATCGCTCTGCAGCTGACTTTCCCAGCTCACACCGGGACTAATGGTATCTTTCTGATGGGCTTTATGAATCGCCAGGGCATTTTTATAATCGTTATTGAAAACATACACATGGGCCATATTCATCAGCAGGCTGAAATCCGATGGGTATAGCTGAATACCCCGTTGGTAATAAGCAAGAGCATCATCGTATTTTTTATGTTCAAACAGATACCAGCCGATGCCGGCAAATGTACCGGGTGCAGCTTGAAGGGTGTCGGGTTTAGTAATTTTTACAGCCTTTGGAGACTCCTCCCCATTTGTGTTGCGGGTATAACCCGTAATATTTCCATAGTCATCTTTAATAAATTCCTGGACTGTCGGGAATTCTCTATTGAAAAAGCGCGTAGGGGTTGTATAGTACATGTCTGCATCCATATTATAGGTATGGAAATGATATTTGTTATCCTTTTGTCCGATAGCAGCCCAGGAATCTTCATATACATAAATGCCCTCGTAGGTTTTTAAGATCTGGTCTGAAACAGCTACCACTTTTTCTGTTTTCTTCCTTTCCGGCTCACGGTAATAATTTTTCCAGTTATAGACCTGGGCAACACTATTGAGCACTTCCAATAATAGCCTTCCATCGTCGCTATTCAAAAAAATCACTACCCCGTCACCACTGTCCAGGCTACCGACATATAATCCGCAAAAACCGTCATTGGCCGCGTCATGTAGAAAATACCGGGCACCGCTGCGATCATCAAAAAACGTACCCATAGCTGCCGGTCCGTTATTGTAGGGGGTTAAGTGCAGTTGTGCCATTTCCCGCGTCAATACTTTAGAAGACTTGCCCTGGTAAGCCAATTGCATATCAATCACGTAATGACCAAGATCAGTCGGGGTGGTCCACAAACCCGCTGCGGCCTGAAAAGGGTAAACGCGGAATTTGTTGAACACCGGGGCACCATCACTATAGTAGCCGGTGGCGCATAAGTGTCGCTTATCTTTTGCGGGCGGTTGCGCATAAGAACTATGAACCATGCCGATGGGTTTTAAAACGTGCTGGTACATCCAACTATCATAGGGCTGCCTGGTCACATCCGTCAACAGTAATTGTGAGATCGTTATGCCGCCACCGGAATATTCAAATTGTAAACCGGGTTCGAACAGACTACGCACTGCAGGGGTTACCGCCGGAGGCTTTCCATCTAACACCTGCAAGACGGTGGGAATGATGCCATTGATCGTGTAGCCCCGGAAACCATAACCCGATAATCCTGCGTTGTGGCTCAGTATTTGTGCCAATGTTATCTCTTTGCCCTTTGAGAGCGAGTCGTAAGGGAATTTCCAGGAAGTTAAATAGGTATTGATATCTGTATAGAGATCCACCTTTTTATCCTGAGCCAATTTTAAAATACCCACTGCATTCAACGATTTACTAATGGATCCGGGTTCAAATAAAGTTTCGGTGGTCATCGGGCTTTTGGTGGCTTCATCCGCCCAGCCATATCCCTTGGCCCATGCAATTTTGTAATCCTGAATCACCGCTATGCTCATCCCTTTCACATTATATTGTGCCATGCGTTCGGCTATGGTGCCCGGCCGTTCTTCGTTCAACAGGATACTGCCGGTTAAATTACGCTCTACTTCTTTTATCTTTTCCAGGGTTTCCCGGGAATAATGGGTTTTAGCCTTAAGGGTGAAGGCCGATAATCCGATGATCAATAATAATGCCTGTTTTTTCAATGTATTGGTTTTAGCTTTTAAACATAAGGTACTCGATAAAGGGTAATCTACGGTGTTGAGACACAAATATTCAGGTGTTTACGTTTTCATGACAATGCCCCCCGCTTCATCTCAGACCGTCTGCCATTTCAATAAACTATATTTATAGTTCAAATGTAAAACTATATTTTTAGTTTTACAAAAATGAAAGCGCATTTTTGTGAATAAGCCCGGTAATCCGTTTTTAAATGTCCGACAACAGGTTCGATTGCTGCTGTTCTGCTATGCTTTTTCCTTTGGGAATTGGTAAAAGTTTAGTGCTTTGAGATTCGATTCGGAGCAACAACGATGGTGATAGCACCGGAGGGAGGCGAAAAATTAATAAAACAGTTCTTAAACAGATAACGATGAACAATAATAAAGAAATTCAGGCCGCGGATATATGGAATGAGGAGAAGAGGGCCCATCTGAAAGATTTTATTCATTTACATTCCTCTAAACAATCCAAAGAACGACAGTTGGCCAATGAGCTACTGGCCATACGGTATCAGATAGAAGATTATATTGAAGGCGACCATCCATCCAGGAAACTAAGGGTACTCGACTTCGTAAAAATGTATCTTAAAGTGCTGAATGTAACACAAAAAAGATTAGCTGCCCTGTTTGAAATGAAAGACAGCAACCTGCATAAATACTTAATCGGAGAACGGAAGTTAAATGCCAGTATGGTATTGAAACTGAGCGCATTTTCCCATACAGATCCTGAATACTGGTTACGTATTGAAGTCAAAAACGAGCTCATGGAAATCAATAAAGAAAAAGGAAAAGTAGAAAATTATAAAAAGTACGATTATCAGCATTTGTTGACGGCTTGTGAACCCCAATAAGTGGCCTGAAGCGTAAACCGGACCTATTGTTTCGTAAACACGGTATAGAACCGCTTACCCCGCTGATCCGTCAGTACCAGGTAGTAGGTTCCGCTTTTAAGCTTTTGCACCGGCAGGCTGTAATGCTGAGGCATTATACGGTCACGCTGCACTTTTCTTCCCAGTACATCATAAATGGCCGCTTCCATCATGCCGGGATCAGGAGTCGAAAAATATAACTGTTCGCTTACCGGGTTAGGATAGACCTTGATGTCATGCTCATAGGATTTTTGGCTGATCCCTGTAGTATTAGCCGTATCATTAGTAAAAAACAGGCTGTCTATCAGCAAAAAAGATTCACCGGTATTATCGGTAACATTAGTGTATTTACTGCTGGAGAAGCGAAGCATCATATAGCCAGGTGCCATGCTGTAGGATACAGGGAGCACGATTTTTTTATATTCCGGTGATGGGAGCAGGTTCACTATTCCCGTTCCGCCGACCGATTGACCGTCCAGCGTGTCTGTCAGCCGCAGCCAGACCAATGCGGTATCTTGCTCTGCCAGGTATTTATAGTAGAAGCCGAAAAACCGGGGCCGGTCGGTATAGGGATGGGTACCTATCACCTGTCCTGTAGCATTACAACAGGTTCCGATGTAAACATCTCCGGAATAGCGGACATCCGCAGTATCATAACTACGCAACTCCATCGCATAAGTACCGGAATAGGCATCTTCAGATTTGAAGATGGTCAGGTGTGTATCCGTAGAAACAGATCCTCCTAAAGAATCTGTATTGAACCAGGGTGCCTCCATGGGCATTTCGTTACCAAAAGGCGTCGTGTACCAATTTTCAAAATCACTGTTAGGTACCTGGACCTGTGCATGGCAATAGCTGCACAGAAAAAGCATAAAAGCAACCGGAACGTTTTTCATATCAGTTTCATTTTCTGCTACAAAGATCCGTTAGTACTTACCGGGCTGCAATAGCATCATCATGTGTAGCCGTTTGGGAAACGGGATATGCTTTATTGTTGTTCCTTCCTTGCAGATTTCACCCGGCCGATGCTCCTGTTCCGTTATAGGGCATGGCCCTACACGATGCCTTCCCGTATGGCTTTCGCTACCGCCTCATTCATCGAATGCACCTGTAGCTTTTCATACACCTTACGGATGTATTGCCGTACCGTGTTGATAGAAATATCCAATGCTTTCCCGATCATTTTATAACTGTTACCGGCTACCAGGGAAGATAAAATATCCTGCTCTCTCCTGGTCAGCTGGTAATCCTGGTTCAGCGGTTTTTGCTGGAGGGAAAAAGCCTGCAATACTTTACGCGCGATACCTGCACTCATTGGCGAGCCCCCTTCCGCCACTTCATGAATGGCAGTAATGATACGTTCCGGAGTTGCTTTCTTCAGCAAATACCCTTTTGCACCAAAGCAAATACTGTTGAACACGTGTGCATCATCTTCAAAAATGGTCAGCATGATCACCTGTACCCCGGGGAAATCCCTGCTGATGATCTTCAGCCCTTGCAGCCCGTTGACCACCGGCATATCGATGTCCATCAGGACAATATCCGGCTGGTAATGCTGCATGATTTTGCCTACCTTTTCGCAGTTCTCCCAACTCCCTACACAGTGTATCCCTTCGGCGCTGTGCAGCAAAGCGGTAAGGCTATCGCTGAGCAAGGTATTGTCTTCAAAAACAGCCACTTTTATCATATCTCTTCAAGTTAACAGCAAATTTCTTTTTATCCTGTCGTTCCCGCAATAGCATTATGATGCGTAAGGCAGGCTCATGATCAGTCTTGTCCCTTTTTCCTTTCCCGGGGATACGCTGAAGCTTCCGCCATGCTTTTCCATCCGTTGCCGCATATTTTTCAAGCCATTGCCGCCCGATAATTTATCCCCGGTAACTAGCCCCACACCGTCATCAGTAACGGAGAGCAACAACCGTTCCCGCTCCCGGTAGAGCTTCGCCTGTACCTGCTGCGCCTTCGCATGTTTCGAAGCATTGTTGACAGCTTCTTTAAATACCAGGTA
>CAZFKK010000153.1:0-7000 GCA_964519735.1 uncultured Taibaiella sp. | reverse complement strand
ACTCGACGCGGATGCCCGCAGTTATTTCCCCCCAGTGCACTACAAAATTCTGTTCGGGAATCTGCCCGGCAACGGGTGGGCCAAAGGGAGAAGGGACAAAATAGGTAGCATCCGTTCGTTTACCCAGCCCTAGTCCGTAGCGTGCTCCTATAAATGCAATATCAAAATCCCGGTCACCGGTGACATCCAGCAATGATTTATCCAAACCCAGGCGTAAAAAAGTGCCCTGGGTAGTGTACTTTAAATGCTCAAAATCGACTTTGCCGTTACCAAACCCGGTTTCTGCAACAAGGTAAACCTGGTTGCGCAGTAAATAATCGGCTTGAAATTCATAGCCCTGTTTATCTGGCTGGGCAAGGTTAAAAGCAATCCTGCTGATGTCAAAACCCAGGCGGAACTGGTGGATATAGGTTGTGTGAGGTTTAGGCGGCTGGACTGCCACGGAATCTGCAACCTGGGCGGATATCCGGATATGGTAAAATACTAAAATGACGGTTATTAATAATCCGTATCTCTTCATGATGTTTGCGGATAGGGATTTAGAAAAAATAAAACAACACATGTCTGATATTTGCCTCATTCGTTACCTGGCTACGTTGAATAGCTGCAGAGTCCAGGTAGTTTTTCGTAACGTGAACACTGTCTATATTGAAGTAATGGGTGTATCCACAATTGTTGGAAATAAAATGTATACTTGGTTTGTAGAAAAAGGTAATCGTATCAAAATGGGCAAGGGCAGTATCAAATTGAACCAGGTAACGCATACTGTCCGTATTGGGATTAAGTGCAACGCCTAGGGTAGAGGTTCCGTTGGGGGTACCGATGACCCCGTAGATCGAATCCGTATCCAGGGATAACATTAGCGGGCTGCGCATAAAACTATCCGAATATTGAATAATGGTGGAGTCTCTGAAACTGATCGAATCCACTACGACAACAGTATCTCTGCGTACAATGAACCCTGCATTCAGCCGCACACTGTTGGGTTCATAACATTCCGGAGTCGAGGGTTCACAAGCAATCATCGCCATCATCAGGAGCAGAAGGAGCAACAGTACCTGTGCTCCTTGTCGCTTTAATAAGACAGACTTATGCTCCACTTTTGATGCTCCCTGCTTCATATGCTATTCCTTAACTTAATAATTCGATATTCCTGTCAATTTCCTGGATCAAATGACTGAGTTGTGCTTTTAGCTGTTCTTTTTGTTCTTCAGCGACAACACCAGCAGATTGCGCGACAGATGTAAATTTCAACTTTTGCTCCAGGAGGGCAATTTGTTGCGCTTGTTCCTGCAGTTGTCCCTGTTGCTGCGATAATTGCTTTGACAGGCTTTTATGATCAGCCTGAAGGGCGATATACTGCTTGATCAACTGATTCAGCTTTTGTTGTAATAGCTCTATTTCCTGCATAGTAGCAATGTTTATTCCCTGATGATAGCCTGTAAATCTTTTTGGAATGCATTGATAAGTTGTTGCATCATAGCATCTACTTCCTGATCGGTAAGGGTTCGCTCCTTACCCTGGAAAGTAAAACTTAAAGCTAACGATTTTTTATCCTTACCTATTTTTTCACTTTCGAATACATCAAAAAGATCATAATTTTTTAAAGCTTCCCATTTCTGAGCCTGTGCGATGGCGGCCACCTTACTGTAAGGTACCCCCTTGTCCAATACAAGGGCCAGATCACGCTTCATGGACGGAAATTTAGGTAATTCAGTGTATTTCACGCTGTTGTTCCGGATCGCTTCCGTAAAATGCGCGATATCCAATTCCGCATAGTACACCTCCTGCCTGATGTCAAATGCTTTTTGTTTATCCGAAGGTACCAAACGTGCCGAAGCTATGGTTTGTTGACCACGCTTCCATTCCAGGGTATCCTTGTTTTCCTTTTCCTGCAATTTTTTTAACCCGAATGCAGAGAAGAGGTGTTGCAACAGACCTTTGAGATAATAGATATCGGCTGGTAATGCCGGATGTTGCCAATGTGCAGGTTGTATATGACCACTGATCCATATGCCCAGTTTAGCTCTTTGTTCGTATTTACCTGTGGCCTCCTGGTGATAGACATTGCCTATTTCATAGATCTTAATGTCCTGAATTTTACGGTTGGCATTGTAAGCAATGACTTCCAGGCCGCTTTCCAGTAATTCCGGACGCAGGATATCCAGTTCACTGGAAAGATTATTGATCATACGGACCAGGCGGGTATCCTCCGGGTAATACTTGCTGTTGGTAATTGAGTTGGTGACTATTTCCTGCAGGCCTGTCCCGGTTAATAGCAGGGCAATGCGTTCTTTGACCTTACGGGAGGAGCTGGCCGGCCGGCGGTTCATGGATAGCGACAAGCGATCCGGGATAGGGACATTATCCAACCCGTCAATACGGAGTATCTCTTCTACGATGTCTGCGGGTTGGGACACATCTGTTTTAGCAGAGGGTACAGACAAGGTAAGCGCTTGCTCCTGCTCCGTGATAACATTGAACCCTAATCCTTTAAGTAAAGCTTTAACTGAAGCGGGAGGATAAATCTTGCCACAAAGCTCATTGATATATTGATAAGTGAGCGTAACCCTCTTAGGTTCCAGGGGCTGGGGATAGAGATCGATCAAGGAAGCGGCGGGAACGCCTCCGGCGATTTCCCCGATTAGTTGCACCGCTCTTTTTAAGGCTGGCAGGACCCGCTCCATATCTACCCCTTTTTCGAAATGGGTAGCTGCATCTGTGCGCAGGCCATGATGTAAAGAAGTCCTGCGGATGCTTTTGGGGGTAAAGTAGGCGCTTTCCAGGAAGATGCGTTGGGTTTCGGGCGTTATACCGGACCCTGTGCCTCCGAATACCCCGGCAATACATAAAGGCTGCTCCGCATCACAAATCATCAGGTCTTCCTGGCGGAGAATACGCTCTTTGTCATCAAGTGTGGTAAACTTCTGGCCGTTGGAAGGATATTGAACCCGGATCTGGTGTCCTGCGATTTTATCATAGTCAAAAGCATGCAGGGGTTGTCCATATTCATGCAAAACATAATTTGTGATATCCACTATATTATTTACAGGCCGGACCCCGATAGACTGAAGCCTTCGCTGCAACCATTCCGGAGCCGGTGCCACGTGTACCTTATCCAGGGTAATGCCTGCATACCGGCTACAGGCAGCTCCTTCTGCAATAGTAACAGATAGGGGAAGCCTGGTTTCCTCTTGTATAACCGGATCTTCGTTAGGGTATAGGGGCGTATGTAAAGTGCCCGTATGATGACTTAAATAAGCGCAAACATCTATCGCTACCCCGATATGACTATTGGCATCACTTCTGTTTGGAGTAAGGCCTATGTGGAAAGTATAATCAGGTGCCGGTAATTGAAAATAATCCCTGGCCGGAGTGCCTGCGTCCACATGTCCGGGCAGTACGAGGATACCCTCATGGCTTTTGCCTAGCCCGATTTCATCTTCTGCACAAATCATGCCTTCGCTGACCGCTCCTCTTATCTTGGCCTTCTTAATTTGAAAGGGAGCTCCTGCAAGAGGGTGAACAGTTGTTCCTACGGTAGCCACGACTACTTTTTGGCCGGCAGCAACATTGGGCGCCCCACAGACAATGGGTAATACTATTCCATTTCCTATATCTACGGTGGTTAGTTTTAATTTATCGGCATCAGGATGGGGAATGCAGGTAACTACCTGTCCGACTACCAATCCTTCCAGGTTACCGGGTACAGATTCCCATTTTTCAACGGCTTCTACTTCCAGGCCGATACTGGTCAATATTTTACTTAATTCTTCAACGGAAACAGGGCGGGGTAAATAGTCGGATAACCAACTGTAGGCAATTTGCATAAATGAATATTCGGTGTCGTTAATTTTAAGGCTGTAAAGTTAATTATTATATTTTGAACTTTGGAAGCGTTAAGGAATGTTAAAACTGCATCATTAAAGCCTAATAATTAATATTTTCGCATTAAATCTTCTCCCGAAAACCGGGGAGTTTGAGGTGTTTGGAGGGAAAGTAGAGGTGAATCTTACCTATGGATCGCATTCCGATAATCTTTGATTTAATTTGTATAACAGGAAAGGATAAGCTCAGCAGGTATGAACAGAAGTTTAGTAAGAAATAAGACCGGGACTATAATTTTTAAGATCCTTATCCCCTGCTGGGTAGCGGCGCTGCTTACCCTTAATACTGCTTTTGCTGAAAATATTTGGCAGCGTTTCGATGGTAATCGTGTTCCTACAGCCGGCAGGCAGGTACTTGTTCCTGATCAATACCTTATTTATGCACTCAATCAGCAAGCTTTATCTCATTTATTAAACGCAGCATCTGAAGATCCGGAAAATACGGTATCTATAGTGCTTCCTGCACCTGATGGTGGGACGCGTGCTTTTAAGATATGGAAAACACCGGTGATGGCACCTGCATTGCAGGCTCGTTATCCCGGTATTCAGACCCTTACGGCCATAGCGGTTGACAATCCGGCAGTATCCGCTAAGATAGAGTGGAGTGCCACTGGTTTTCACGCCATGATATTTGATGCTGATCATACTTATTTTATTGATCCTTATAGTGACACCCTTGACGGATATTATTCCGTGTATTATAAAAAAGATTACTGGCGTCAGGAGGCACTGAAGATGAATTGTACAGTGACCAGCGAATACCCTGATATTCCAGGCGGGGGGATACGGGATCAGATTAATGAGGAGTTGCCGGGTATTGCCCTCAGGCAACATGGCAGTATTAAGAAAACTTACCGGCTGGCTTTATCCTGTACGGGTGAGTATGCTTTAGCTGTAGGCGGAAGTTCGCCTTCTAAAAACAGCGTGTTCAGCGTTATGGCTACAACCATCAACAGGGTAAATGGTATTTATGAGCGCGAATTATCGATCACGCTTGAAATTATTGAAAACAATGATACGCTGCTCTATTTGAATCCTGCCACAGATCCTTTTACAGCCAACAATAACGGAGATTTATTACTGGATCAAAACCAAAGTAATACCAATATGCTTATAGGCAATGAGGCTTATGATATTGGTCATATTTTCAGTACCGGCGGCGGCGGCATAGCCAGTTTAGAAAGTATTTGTGCTCCCACCCGGAAGGCTATGGGGGTGACCGGATCTTTGAATCCCGTAGGCGATCCTTTTGACGTGGATTACGTGGCACATGAAATGGGCCATCAATTTGGTGCTAACCATACTTTTAACTATTGTAGTGGTAATGAGTCTCAATCCACAGCATTTGAACCGGGGGGAGGCAGTACGATTATGAGCTATGCAGGCATCTGTGGTACCATCAACAATCTACAAAAAAATAGTGATGCTTATTTTCATGCGGCCAGCCTGGATGAAATAAGCCGGTTTGTTACCCTCGGTAGCGGAGGAGCTGGCGGGCCTTCCTGCGGCCTGAGCTCAGGAGGCAACCCACCTCCTGTACTGCCTTCCATTGCCAGAGCTTATTATATTCCCTACCAAACCCCCTTTGAGCTGGATGCACCCGCTGAACCGGCAACAGAAAATTTGCTTTATTGCTGGGAACAATGGAATCTGGGAGATTATATGAAAAATGAGTCTGTCGGCAGTAGCTTCACTATGGGGCCGTCATTGAGGAGTTTTCACCCGGAATTTCAAAAAACAAGGGTATTCCCGTTAATTGATTCCCTGCTTGACAATAAGATTGCTTATAAAGGGGAGCGTTTATCCAATGTGAACAGGTTGCTTAAGTTCAAATTGACCCTACGGAACCTATGGAATGGCTGGGGCGCTTTCGATATATCCGAGGGTACTGTGGATCTGAATGTGGTGAATACCGGCACGCCGTTCAGGGTCATTTTTCCTGACCTTGGATCGGATACTTTATCTCCCAATACCCTGCAGAGGATAACCTGGGATGTGGCCCGGACCGACATCGCTCCAATTAACTGCAGCCAGGTGAGCATTTACTTATCTATTGACGGCGGCTATACCTACCCGTTAATACTGGCCGGTAATTTGCCTAATACCGGATCGGCTACCGTTGTGGTACCGGATATTTATAGTCATACTGCGCGGATAAAGATTAAAGGAGATAATAATGTTTTCTTTGATGTATCCAATAAAAATATTGTGTTGGCAGATGCCACAAATCCTACAGCTTTGGAAGATATACCTCTTAATCATGAATTGGCCATTTATCCCAATCCTGCACAACAATATATTCATATAAAGAGTACCCGTCCGGGCAGGCTGAATATGGTCTTGTATAACAGCCTGGGTCAGAAAGTGTGGTCCGGTAGGGTAGATAAGGATGCTGCAATTGCTGTATCCGGTTATGCGAGAGGAGGATACTATATGCAGATCCGGGAAGAACAGAGTGGGGCAACAACGGTGAAAAAGATTGTATTGCAATAGCAGGTCGCTGTTTCATTTTGTAGTATTATTGCAGCCTCATGAATGCCGAAATTAATAGCACAGTTTCCCTACTCGAAAGTGGAGGCTTAATTCTCTATCCGACGGATACCATCTGGGGTATCGGTTGTGATGCTTTAAATGAGGTGGCTATCCGGAAAATTTACCGGTTAAAGCAACGGGAAGAATCCAAAAGTATGATCATCTTATTGCCTCAGGCCAAAGATGTATTCCGGTATGTGGCCAATCCCCACCCGGATATCATCAATATCATCGATAGCTTTGACAAGCCTACTACTGTAATTTATGACCAGGCTGTTGGCCTGCCGGATGCGCTTATCGGTGCCGATGGTAGTATAGCGATCAGGGTTACCCGGGATCCTTTTTGCAAAAGTCTTCTGAAACGGTTTAAAAAGCCTCTTGTTTCCACTTCGGCCAATATCAGCGGCCATCCCTCGCCCCGGTATTTTGATGAGATCACGGCGGAAGTAAAAGCGGGTGTGGATTATATTGTACAACACCGGCAGCAGGAAACCACGGTTCTTCCCCCCTCAAAAATTGTCCGGATACTGGCCGATGGGACATTGGCTGTAATCAGGAAGTAAATCATTTTCTTTTCTTTA
>CAZFKK010000152.1:0-7030 GCA_964519735.1 uncultured Taibaiella sp. | reverse complement strand
TAAAAAGAACCATTATTTTTTCACCTTATTGCTGGTGCTTTTAACCAACAATAGATTCATTTATTATTTTATGGCAATAATTAATTTTGGAGGAATAAATGAGCATGTAGTGACTCGTTCTGAATTCCCCATAACAAGGGTAAAGGAAGTATTAAAGGATGAACTTGTAGCCATTATTGGCTACGGTATTCAGGGACCCGGGCAGGCGTTGAATATGAAAGATATGGGCATCCGTGTCATTGTAGGCCAGCGCAGGAATTCTTTATCCTGGGATAAAGCAGTAAAAGATGGTTTCATTCCAGGTCATGATCTGTTCGAAATCGAAGAGGCCTTACAAAAAGGAACTATAATAGGATACCTGTTGAGTGATGCTGCTCAGATAGAGTTGTGGCCGATGGTGCGACAATCATTGACCCCCGGAAAAGCCTTGTACTTTTCTCATGGATTTGGTATCACGTTCTATGAACAAACCCATATAATTCCTCCTGAAGATATTGATGTATTGCTGGTGGCACCTAAAGGTTCAGGGACGAGTTTGCGTACGCTTTTTTTGGAAAAAAGAGGTTTGAATGGCAGTTACGCTATAGGCCAGGATGCTACCGGTAAAGCGCTGGATCGGGTTGTGGCATTGGGTATGGCTATGGGCTGTGGCTACCTGTTTGAGACGGACTTCAGACGAGAAGTTTATTCTGATCTTACCGGAGAAAGAGGGACACTTATGGGAGCCATTCAGGGGTTGTTCGCGGCCCAGTACGATGTTCTGAGGGAAAATGGGCATACCCCCTCTGAAGCTTTTAATGAAACGGTAGAAGAGTTGACGCAGTCACTGATGCCATTAATTGCTGCTCATGGAATGGATTGGATGTATGCCCATTGCTCTACTACTGCTCAAAGAGGTGCTTTGGATTGGTGGAAAAAATTCAGGGATATCACCAAGCCTTTGTTCAGTACATTGTATGACGAGGTGGCCAATGGAAATGAAGCGAAAAGAGCGATTGACTCGAATAGTGATGCCGGTTACAGAGCGAGGCTTGAAGAAGAATTAAAGGAACTCAGAGAAAGCGAAATGTGGGAGACAGGTAAAACAGTAAGAAGCCTGAGGCCAGAAAACGAATAATAATAGTATGATGAATCAATTAAATTCAATGCCCGGGGTAGATATCATTACTGCCGCCCATCGATTGAAAGGAGTGGTGAAAAAAACACCATTATGCTTTCATCCGGGATTGTCCACTCAATATAATTGTAAGGTATATCTGAAACGGGAGGATCTGCAGGTTACCCGTTCTTATAAATTACGTGGTGCTTACAATAAAATGAGCGGATTGACTCCAGAGGAGTTAAAAAGAGGGCTGGTTTGTGCCAGTGCAGGAAATCATGCACAGGGTTTTGCTTATTCCTGCAAGCTTTTAAATGCCAGGGGTGTTGTCTTCATGCCTGTAGTTACCCCGTCACAGAAGATCAGGCAGACTAAAATGTTCGGCGGTAGCCATATCGAAGTTATCCTGTTTGGAGATACTTTTGATGATTGTGCTCATGAAGCCAGGCTTTATACCACTGAACATCAATTGACTTTTATTCCTCCCTTTGATGATTGGGAGATCATTGAGGGACAAGGGACAATTGCTGTTGAGCTTTTAGAAGATCTGCCTGATGTTGATTATGTCTTTGTGCCTGTTGGAGGCGGTGGCTTGGCTGCAGGGCTGGGCATTCATCTGAAAAGAAGTCATTCAACTATTAAGCTGATTGGCGTGGAGCCTGCAGGAGCAGCTTCCATGACAATGGCCTTAGCCTATGGACAGCCTGTGCTGTTGAATGCCATAGACAGATTCGTAGATGGAGCGGCGGTGAAACAGGTGGGTACACATACTTTCTCGGTCTGTAGCCAGGTATTAGACGATATGTTGTGTGTGCCCGAGGGTGAAGTGTGTGCAGCTATGCTAAAGCTATATAATGACGATGCGCTGGTGGTAGAGCCGGCAGGGGCATTATCCATTGCAGCATTGGACCAGTATGCTGCAGCCTTACAAGGTAAGACCGTGGTTTGCATTATAAGCGGGGGCAACAATGATATTGAAAGAATGCAGGAGATTAAAGAACGTGCTTTGCTTTATAGAGGGTTGAAGCATTACTTTATTGTTCAGTTTGCGCAACGGCCCGGAGCATTGAAACAATTTGTGACTGAAGTGCTAGGGCCTGATGATGATATCGTACGTTTTGAATTCATGAAGAAGAACAACCGGGAATCCGGTCCGGCATTTATCGGTATTGAAATAAAAGCCAGGGAGGACTATAAAAAATTACTGGATAATATGGACCGGTTTCACATGAATTATCTTCCGGTCAATGAGGACGGTCCTTTGTTTGGCTATTTTGTATAACCCATATGCATGAGGATCAGGCGATGGAAGGTGGAGGTTTTGTTAGAATCCTCACCTTGGCCAGCTCAGGGACAAATACTACACCGGCTGCTCCCCGAAACTTCCCGGCCAGGCCATATCAAAGCGAAGCGTATAGCCGGCCAGCAAAGTGCGGACACTATAACCGAAAGCATACAGGTGTCCTGCCCGGGGCGCCGGTTCCGTAGCGATCCTTCCCGCTACAGCCACATCTGCCAGCAATCCTAATTGCACATGCCGCACAAAAGAAGGCGCCGGCTTCCAGGGAATCAGCCCCTGGAACAAAGGGAAATAAAGATCCGCATTCCCTAAAGCATAGCGGCTGCCGAAGATACTGTTCTGCGCATAGCCGCGGAAAGGCGGGACCAGGGTCTGGAAGGCATAAGGCGCCTCCTGAGCAAAATGTACCGTCGTATCCAGCCGAGGGCCAGTTCCGGGGTACAGCGGTACGGGAGGTGACCAATGGCGTTGACGAGGTCAGCATCTGGATCATTAACGGCAGCGGTATGCCGGTCACCTCCGGTAATTATCCTGCAAGAACATTGTTTGGTAAACTGAGTTTTGATACTACGGGAGCGGAAGTAGTCACTTATACCAATAAGGATGGCCAGCTTATTTATAAAAAGGTGTACCTGGAATCCACCGGCTCCGGCCCACTGCTGAAAGTTTATGGCATAACCCGTTATGTCTATGACGACTGGGGCCGGTTGCGTTATACGCTTCCTCCAAAGGCTATGGATGCAGCCGGCAGCGCGCCCTCGCAAACTCTTTTAGACAACCTGTGTTACCAATACCAGTATGATACCAAAGGCCGGTTGAGCGGGCAGCAGTTCCCGGGCCAGGGTGGCTTTACGGAAATGGTTTATGATCAAAAAGATCGGCCGGTACTTCGGCGTACGCCCAATGAGACCATAGCCAACCAATGGGAAGTAACCTATTATGACAAACAAAGCCGCGTGATCGGGACTTCTCTGTATACCAACAATGAAAGCCGTGCTACCTGGCAGAATCGCTTTGATAGCTATGCCGGAGCTACATACCTCGGGGACGATATTCGATTTTACCTGATGACTGAAGCCGGAGTGGGATATGCCCCAGGAGAATCAGATATCGTGGGCAATCAGATGATGAGTTACTATTATTTTGATCATTACGATAATTCATTTATTTTGGGAGGGAGTCTTTCGGAGGCGGCAACTTTGCTGGACGGCTGGGAGACGGTGAGCCATGAAGGCGCCGAACAACCGCTTCATAGTATACGCAGCCATGGGCTGCCTACTGGGTCCCTTACCAAAATACTGGTTCATCCGAATTCTTTCGATTTTGAAGTGGGGAACTGGCGTATGAGCCGGCCCTATTATGACGATAAGGGCAGGGTGATTCTTTCCTTTAGCGGAGATTATTATTATTTATTTGGAGGCGTCATCCTGTTGTTACGTCACCGGGCACATAGTGTAGGCACTCAATATGATTTTATGAACCGTCCGTTGCTCAGCAAACATGTAATGGAAAACCTACAAAGTAGCGATCATAAGAAGAAGCATACCGAACTTACTTTTAATGAACATGATGCGATCACCGGCCGGTTGAAGAAGACGAGCCATAAAGTGAACCATGGTACCTGGCAGGTACAGTCCATGTACGATTATGACGGTATGGGCCGGGTGCGTCGTAAGATCCTGGGCAATTACGGGGAAGTGCAGGATTATACCTATAACATAAGAGGTCAGCTCACGGGTATTAACGGGAACTATGCCGAAACCGGGGAGAAAAACAACGTCAGCCGCAGCTTCGGCCAATCCCTGAAGTATGATTACGGTTTTACCAACAAGCGTTATGATGGTCAGATCAGCGGCCAGGTGTGGCGGGGTTCCACTGTAGGCTCCACCCTAGTGAAACATGCTTACGGTTATGGTTACGATGCCAGCGGGAGAATGCGTAAGGCGGATTACCGCCAGGAACGTAAGGTGGGCATGGTGGTAGAAGCCTGGAACAAAACGGATATCGATTATACGGTAGACAATATCAGCTTTGATAAGAACGGTAACCTCCTGACCATGGACCAGCGCGCTGTAGGGTATGGCAATCCTGTGTACATGGATAAGCTGACCTATAATTATAAGAACAGCGGGCAGAGTAACCAGATCAATACCATTGATGATGATGAAGACGGTTATTTTGAATTAGGAGATTTTGGGGATAATTACAACATGGGGCTGGGTTTTACCTATGACGCCAATGGTAATTTGACATCGGATCCGTATAAGAACATTACCAGCATTACTTATACCCATTTCAATAAACCTCAGACTATTCAGCTGGGAAACGGTAGCAAAATTTGTTACAGTTACGATGCTTCCGGGAATAAAGTTCACGAGCTTGCTATAGATCCCAATCCATTTACAACGAACGTCGGAAAGGACTACGTAGGTAATTTTGTCTATCATAATAATTCTTTACAGTATCTCATGCATAGCGAGGGGCGCTCTGTATATAATAATGCGGACTCCAGTACGAAAGAAGAGTATTTTGTCAAAGACCACCTGGGCAACGTGCGCAGTGTGGTGGATGTGTATACCTATCCCATAGAAGAATACCTGGCCACCTGGGAGGTAGCCAGCGCCAACCTGGAAGGGCTGTTTTTTGATCATCATGATCCCCTGCGGGACTACCGCCCCGGCAGTATAGATCCTGAAGACGCCTATTCCGCCCGTTTGAACGGCGCAGACGTAGACCGCCGTGTAGGTACCGCACTTACTGTAAAAGTGATGGCAGGCGACGAGGTACAGTTCGACGTCAATAACTTCTATGACGGCTACGATGCCATCAATGATGCTCCTGTAAGCTCCGGGGATATGATCGATGAGGTACTCAACACGCTGGTGTACGGCTCCGGAGGGCTGCCTGGTGGGGAGCATGACCCGATGAACCTGTACGGGATGTTGAACAGTACGAACATGTCTGCATTCAATTCCCTGATCAGTAGCCAGATTGATCCCGATAAACCGAAAGCCTACCTGAACTACCTTTTGTTTGACGAGTACATGCAGTTGGTACCCGAAGGCAGCGGTATCTTCCAGGCCAACGGAAATGGATCCTGGACACAGATAGGAACGAGTACCCCTGTAAAGATACCGGTGAATGGCTATTTTACCCTATTTTTGAGCAATAGTTCAAAAGTAAGCGGTTGTTACAATTGCGGCGATGTGTTCTTTGACCAGTTGAATGTCCAGTTTTCCAAAGGGAGGCTGAAGGAGGAAACGCATTATTATCCCTTTGGCTTGCCGATAAGTACGTTAAGTAGCACAGCAGGCGGAAGCTTTAAAGATAACCGGCATAAGTACCAGGGTAATGAGCAGATTAAGGACCTGGACCTGAATTGGATGGATTTTCATAACCGTCAGTATGACCCGCAGATCGGCAGGTTTATGAGCATAGATCCATTAGCTCACTCAGGCGGTCAGGAGCGTTTAAGTCCCTATGCAGCGATGGGCAATAACCCGGTGAGTATGGTGGATCCTTTGGGACTGCAGTATATCGGGGCGCAGGGTACACCGGTATCCTCAGTTGGTCCAATGGAATATATAAGGATGATGTTTCCTACAATAGGCAAGTGGTTACCTGGTAATGGAGTATTAGATAATAGCACGGCTACTTTTTTTGCAGGATTAGATGCCAGAGATGCCGGTGCTGCGGCAGCGAGCACGGCTTATTGGGAGGGTAGAAGAGCAGAATGGAATTATATTTTAGGTAAGGCGGAAGAAAATGGTGGGTCTTATACCGCGAATGGTGGGAGCGTAGATCATGTATTTGCAGGAGTAGATGTAAATGGAAATAATGTTTATTGGTCAAATCCACTCCAACAATTTCTTGTTTGGTCTCCTAAAAATGACCTCGGTGCAAGAGGTATAGTTGTGGCTGCTCGTAAAGGGAAGCAATCAAGTGGGAATGGTTGGTTTGATGGTATAAGAAGTGCTTTGGCAGCCGGAGATAGATGGCTTAATAATGGAATGAAGGATAACTTGATAGGACGTATATCCGGTCCTGAATCGTCTTGGATGGGGGCTGAAGGGTTTAAAAATAAAGGATGGCCTACTATAAAAGCAACCGTCGGAGTGTTGGGTACTATAGTTAGTGGAGGAGCTTTGTCGATATATGGAGCATCGACTTCTGTAACATTTGCTGGAAGTTTATTTAACTCTGCGGGTTTTACAGTTGGGGCATATAACACTATAAATGATATTTCGAATGGGACTTTGCCTGGGGGAAATATCGCAAATGATATAGGCGTCGGATTTGATGCAACAGATTTCTTTTTTGGAGGGAGCCCTCTAGGAGCGTTAAATTTAATGATGCAAATAGCTAATTATCAAATTAATCAAAGTAGAGGAACAAAATGAGAGTGTTTGGTTTTTATACAATTGGAATAGGGACTATTGGTGTCGCAATATGTTATTTCTTTTTATGTTATCCAATTGCTAATCCTGAAAATGCAGAGTGGTTTGGAGCTACGGGGAAAACAATAATTATTTTTTATATTTGCTATGCTTTTGCTTTCTTTAAAATAATTATTCTTAAACATTCGTGTCCGATAAATCCTAAAATTTGAGGATTTTCTTTTTGAAAGTGTT
>CAZFKK010000151.1:6161-7034 GCA_964519735.1 uncultured Taibaiella sp. | reverse complement strand
GCCCAGATGTTTGGCGGTGGGCGCTGAGACACTCATCGTGAAGTTGCTGTTGTTCCTGATCTGAAATTCCAGCGAGACCACTCCATCTTTACATACCGCCTGTTGGTTCAGTACCCCTACACAATTCGTATCCACGGGAATATCACAGCCCCGGATGTCAATTTCTTTTAAACAAACCGTATCATACTGAGGGGCATTGCCAATAAGCGCTACCTGGAATTGATCCGCACCGGAGCCGGAAAGACAGATCTTAGCGAGGAAAAAGCCGGCACCGGCACTGCTCGAATCCTGCGGCATATACCAAAGTTTGGAAGAATCGCCAAAGACAACATGATTGGCACTTTTATACGTGATGCCGCCCCAGGTATCTCCTGCGGTGACATTGTCCATATTCAGGGAACCCGTGGCTATTTCCAGTCCTGTAAAATAACCTGCATGGTATTTGTTGGATACATAGATATTATAACAGCAGCCTTCGGGATCTTTTACAGCAGTAACCGTTACCTGTTTGCAAATGTCCGTGGGACCGGTACCGTCGCAGCGGCCATCATAAAATACAACATCCCCGAACCTGCCTTTTTGTACATAATTGAAAGGATCGCCATTGGGATAACCATCCAGATCCACAATATAGGCCTGGGAAGGATAGCTGGACACCGGGCCGGTATAACCGGTATGAGGAATGCTCTGTAACCCGTACCACCGTACCCCGCCCCAGGCATTCTGCATGGTCCAGATCAGGCTGTCACAAACGGTGGTACCCTGCCGGCCGGCTACAAAACCATAATCTACTCCACCCCCGGAATTGCGGTTAATGCTGAAATCAGATACATACTGATCTTCCGCTACCGACCATGCATTATGGCGGCCGTA
>CAZFKK010000151.1:0-6151 GCA_964519735.1 uncultured Taibaiella sp. | reverse complement strand
CGCTATGCGGATCACCTTTCTCTGCAACCAGCATTTCCCCTCTTACAGAAAAGGCCAGGTCAGACACATAGGTTCCGCCGTAACTATTGTTAAGATTCACAGGCACCTGTATCTCCAGGCTATTGGTTGCCGGCACAAACTTGCCATTCGCCGTCAGTTCCACGGACCAGATCTCATTCACGCTGCCGGCACTTCCGGCGCTTTTCAATACAGAATAATATACCCTTGTCGTTCCGTCAAATTCATTATTAACTCCTACAGCAAACAAACGCTCTCCCTGGGGAGCGATGCCGCTTACCCCATTGTCAGCGGTAAACGGATCAAATACATCATCTATCTGCCCGTTGGTCGCCCCGCTGCTCTGGATAATGGCATAAATTTTTCCATCTTCCAGGTTGGTGGCGTACAAACGGCTGTAGGTAGCCGAGAAGGCAATATTGCCTATCCCATACCCGGTATTGGGTATCTTTTTGGTACCCACACCAGAAGACACACCGGCTACTGTAGGCGCTCCGCTGTTTTCTGCCGTAACGATGGCATTCACCGTGTTCAGGTTGGCATTATCTGCCTGGTACACCAGCCCGATTTCATTGGCAGACCCGATCCCTTTAAATCCATTGAGCCCGATAGATGCAGGGGCCACTACAGGCGCGATAAGACTGGTCATACTGGGATACATCCCCCCGTAATAACCAGCCGTAGCGGCAAAATAAACATTCCCTGTAGCATCAATAGTGGTACCGAATACCTGCCCCATAGTTGCATGGGTCCAGGTAGTGATCGCCGGTACGATAGCAGGCGGGGTCCAGTTGGTATTAAAAGGAGCGCCGGCACCCAGGGGATCACCGATACGTTTGACGGCCGCCACCGGCTGGGAGGTCTCGGGCGCATACATGGTAACTACAGCATCCATACCCGGCACCAGGCTTTGTGCGTCCGCCCGGGTACAAAACAGCATCAGTAAGAGCCCCAGCGCTAAACGATACTGTTGTAAATGTCCTGTTCTTTTCATATACATAATGGTTTTGATGAATCAAAAGTAGGTTGTTTTAAAGTATATCAACATAATTTATCTATTGTTACCTGCCCGGCAACTTTTTTTTCTCATCTTTGCCGCCATCTTATTCGCTGATTATGCAACAGAACATCATACCGGGTTACCAGGCACTAAAAGACAAATATGAAGGGGAGTATACGACATTAAGTAAAAAACACAATTGGGTTACCGTACTGAGGTTATTGCTCTCTGTGTTCATTATTGCATGCATCTATACTTATATTAAAGCGCAGGATCCCTTATTTATATACCTCAGCCTTGCGGCCGCCCTGGCATTTTTTATTTTAATGAAAAGTAACCGGAAGATAACCTGGCAAAAATCCTTTCTTAAAAATCTGATCCGCATCAATCAGGAAGAGATCAACTACCTGAACAAAGGGGATCTTCCTTTTGATAACGGCCTTATCTATAAAGACGATACGCATGGCTATACCACTAACCTGGATATTTTCGGCTAGCGCTCCGTGTTTCAGCATACCAACAGGACTGCCACCCATATCGGTAAGACCCGACTGGCTTCCCTATTCCTCCATGTACTGCCGGCAGCACAGATCAGGCAAAACCAGGAGGCCGTAAAAGAATTGAGCCAAACCATAGACTGGCGCCAGGAATTGCTGGCCCTGGCCCGTATGTCTCAAGACAATAAAGAGATCTATGAAAAATTATTGGCTTGGTCCGGTACTGAGGAACCGAAAATGAGCCGTTTTTTGTTAGTATTGGCTTATCTCTTTCCCGCATTGTTACTGGCGTCACTGGCCCTCTATTTTTTCACTAAAAATGAGCTCTATTGGGACATCAGCAGCCGGGTCTTTATGATCAACATCCTGCTGCTGGGTTTTCAGCTCAAAAAGATAAGACGGGCCCTGTTTGGCGCAGATAAGGTGAATGAAATGCTGAAACAATATGCCGCCATCATGAATAAGATAGCCACTGCAGATTTCAAAAGTGCGGGACTGGTGACCTTACAGCAGCAATTAAAAACAACAGCAGGGAGTGCGGACCTCCATATTAAAAAACTGTCGAAAATATGTGCCGATATGGAAACGATACAAAACCCATTCGGCGCTATTATCTCCAATGGATTGTACTTGAATCATCTCCATGCCCGGAACAAACTTCTGAATTGGAAAAAGGCTTATGCCTCCCTTATACCCGGATGGCTGGCCGTTATAGGGGAAATGGAAGCTTTGAGCAGCCTGGCCAATTTTGGGTATAACCATCCTCACTTTACCTTTCCTGAGTTGAATAACCAACAAAAGATAAACTTCCGGGAGCTGGGGCATCCCCTGATCCGGGAAGAAAAACGGGTATGCAATGCCGTTTCCTTCAACAACCATAGGTTTATTATACTTACAGGTTCCAATATGTCGGGCAAAAGTACCTTTTTACGGACCCTAGGTATCAATATGGTACTGGCAGGTATGGGCGCCCCGGTCTGCGCCACTTCTGCCAATGTTCAACCTATGCCCATATTCGTTTCGATGCGCCAATCGGATTCGCTTGCGGACAGTGAGTCCTATTTCTTTGCAGAGGTAAAACGGCTGAAATTTATCATGGACCAATTGGACCGGGAGGTTTGCTTTGTGTTGCTGGATGAAATATTAAGGGGCACCAACTCCGATGACAAAAGAAGCGGTACTATCGGTGTGATCAGAAAAATCATTGCCAAAAATGCCATAGGCGCTATAGCCACACATGACCTTGAAGTCTGCCTGACCACAGCGGAATACCCGGACACCCTGATCAACAAATGCTTTGAAGTTGAAATTGTTGATGATGAATTGTGTTTTGACTACCGGTTAAGGGACGGGATCTGCCAAAACAAAAGTGCGACCTTCCTGATGAAAAAAATGGAGATTATCTGATGTCTAAATTATCAGGACAATAACCTTAACTCCATGGCTTTCCTTACCAGCCCTGCCGTGTTCTTTGCATCCAATTTGTTTAATAAGCTTAACCTGTGAGAATCTACGGTACGGACGCTGACATGCAGCTTATCCGCAATATCCTGGTTAGTGTGTTCTTCAACAATTAATTGTAGTATCTGCCGCTCTCTCCGTGTAAGCAAAGAAGAGGAATTTTGCTGTTGCTGCTTTTTCTTAAAAATGTTGTTGAGCAATTGCTTCTGCAATGCTTCGTCAATAAAATGCTCCCTGTAGTAAGCCTGTTCCACCGCCTTAACGAGACGCATGTGATCGGTATTGCCTTTGAGTAAATAGCCGATGCAACCGATCTCCATCATTTCCTCAATATGATGCGTAGCTTCCAGGCTGGTCAGGATGACAATACGCACTTCCGGGTATTGCTTTAATATTCTTTGAGCCACTTCTTTACCGAGCATATCCGGCAATTGGAGGTCCAATAGAAGTACATCCGGCACTTCTTCTTCTATACCTGCAAGTAAAGCATGCCCGTCTGCATAGGTGCCGGTCAGACATATATGGCTACAAGAATCCATGACGGTTTTTAGCCCGGTCAGGATCATGGGATGATCATCTGTTATTGCTACTTTTATCAACATATTAATCTGCTCGTTTTAGTTCCCGGGTTAGGGGTATTTCTATATATACAGTTGTTCCATGATCTTCATCGGTCAGCAGTTCTATATGTCCGTTCATCATTTTAACCCGTTCTGAAATGCCGGATAACCCGGCGCCCTTGCTATAGTCACGATCAAATCCCTGCCCATCATCTTCAACCGTAATGCCTATCATCTGGTCATAAAAATTAACCTGTACCAATAATTCCTTTGCTGCAGCATATTTCAGTGCATTTTGCACTAATTCCTGGACTATCCTGTACAGGGACAGCTCTAAAGTTTTCTCTAAAGTAAAATATCCCGAAGTCAGGAAGTAAACTCTGGTGGTATTTACATTATCCATTTTATTACAAAAATCACTTAATGCGCCCACCAGCCCACCTTTGGCTACGGCTTCAGGCATTAAATTATGGGCTGTTTTCCTGAGGTCTCTCATGGTTTCGTCCAGGTACTGATAGCCTTCTTCAAAAGAGACAGGGTCAAATTTATGGTCCGGCTGCAGAAAAGCGCTGAATCTTACCTTAACCGCGGTTAACTGGCTGATAATACCATCATGTAATTCCCTGGCTAACCTGCTCCGTTCCGTCTCTTCGCCCTTCAGCATGCTCTTAAACAGGCTGATTTCCATATCCTTCTTTAAATTACTTTGTTTGATGACCCTGAGTTTACTTTTATGACGGATCACCAAACCCGTTACCAGGGTAATAAAAAGAGCCGATAAAGTTATTCCATAAATAAGAAAATTCTTCTGCTGAATCGTTTTTTCTTTTTGACTTAACTGCAATGATTGCACCACCAGCTTCCTGTCTTTCTCTAAAGTGCGGTATTTGGTTTCCAGCTCATTGATATTTTTATGGTTGTCCTTATTCAATATAGTATCGTACAACTCATGCGCCTGCAACAATTCCTTATAAGCCGCCGGGTAATTGTATCTCCCGGCCTGGTACCTGGATAAACCTATCAATGCCTTGTATTGCATCACCAGGTCTTTTTGCTTAAAAGCGCTTATTTTCCACGCCTCCAGGTAGCTTTGAGCTTTATCCATGTGCTTTGTAGCAAGATACAATTCACCTAAGGTAAGATAAACAAATAATTGCAAACGATAGTCATTTATCACATGATATTTCAACAGGGAATCCGCCTTTTCAAAATACAGCAGGGCTTCGTCGTATTGCTTAAGATCCCGGTGAATAGTGCCCCGGGCTGAAAAAGCATAAGCCTGTGACTTCAGATCCCCCGATTGCCGCCCCAGATCAATGGAACGGTTACTATAAGCTATAGCTTCCCTGTAATTTTTCAGATTTTTGTAACAGCTTATAAAATTGTTATACACCGCCGATAGTAAACCTGTATCCTTTAGCGCTATAGCTCCTTTTTGCGCTAAGTTAAGATATTCCAGGGCTTTTTGAGTTTCTCCGATCGTTCTTAATATACTTCCCGCATTATTGTGTATAGTAGCCAGGGTCAGGGTATCCAGAACCTGGGCATCCCTGCGGGTATAATATAACGCAGAATCGAGGAAGGTATAACCCAGGGGAAAATCACCTTCATAAATGGCTATCTTTGCCAGGTTAACGTATAATGAAGGCAGCAGTCGCTTTTTCTTAGGATAGGAAGGAGCATCCAATACCCGTTCATAAATACTGCGACTCCGTTTGTAATCACCCTTATCTGTATATATTACGCCCATTCCAATCAGCGAGAGGTGCATACCGTAGGTAAAACCAGCCTGCCTGGCTTCACTATACACACGCTGGTACAGCAATAGTGCACTGTCAGGTTCTTTATAAACCAGGGACCGGGCATTCCTTATTTTATACAACAACTCCATTTTATTTTTAACAGAAGGGTAAGTGCTAAAGGCATTATACCCGAACTCCCTGTCATACAAGGGTTGGGCATATCCTGGGAGGAATAGCAACATCCAAAGACAAGTGATTAAACCTGAACGTTTTGAAAGAATATTTGTATTATAACATTGCACGCTTTAAATTTTAAACAACCCGAAACTACGTAGAAATACCTAGATTTCCGCTTTATAAAAATCCGCTTTATAACGGTTAAAAAAAAGCTTTATACCTCCTATTTTTGGATTTCAAAGCACAGTACGTCAATGACCTCTTTTTGAAACAACATTATTCACATCAAACTGAAAAAACATGAATAGTACAAATTTACACAAATCAGCCTTTCCCCTGTTCATTCATTTATCACTATTAGTGCTTTCCCTTTCTGCATATGGACAGCAACGGATCGGGTTTGATTGGGCGAAACAATTTGGCGGTACCGGTACAGACCAGGGCCGGGTGGTCATTACAGATAAAAACAATGACCTGATCATAGGCGGTAATTTTGCCGGCAATGCTTATTTCAGCAACTCCCAAAGGACAGACACCCTTAAATCAAACGGGGGTACAGATGGGTATGTTGCCAAATTAACCAGCAATGGTGAGCTTATATGGGCTGCTAAAATGGGCAGTGTGGCTGCCGGAACGGAATATGTCTATGGGGTAGCCGTGGATGACAGCGGGAATGTGTACGCGACAGGATACTTC
>CAZFKK010000150.1:4375-7052 GCA_964519735.1 uncultured Taibaiella sp. | reverse complement strand
GCGGAGATATTAAAAGCATCTGCAGTCCGGAATGCTGATCCTACGTTGTGCATGCTGCGCACATCGTCCAGCAGGAGGACAATTGGGAAAGGAGCGGCCTCTTTTTTAGCGGCCGTACTCAACCTGTTGAGCTCTTCCATCGTCTTTTTGGGAAAGGGTAGCGATGTTGTCATGGTGCAAAGAAAAGAAATGTTGCTCTTTTAAAAGGATTGTTCCTTAATTTTGCTAGAGGATTAGGTTATTGCCCCTGTTTTTGCTGAAATTTAAAAAGAAGTATAGTCATGAAATCAATAGGTTTAGTAAGTGTGGCGACGCAACCTTTTGAACAGGAAGCATCGGAAACGGATGTTCTGGATATACAGTTACATCATTTGATTATCTGGAATGATGAAGTAAATACATTCGACTGGGTGATCGAATCCTTAATAGAAATCTGTAAACATACTCCTGACCAAGCGGAGCAATGTGCCTTATTTATTCATTATCAAGGTAAATATGCAGTCAAAAAAGGCGATTTCAATACTTTACGTATCATGTGTGAAGCGTTAATAGACCGCGGTATCAATTCTACTATTGATTAGTTGATTGCCTGAATGTAGGTGTATCCATAAGCAAAGCTTCCGGAATCATTGCATTCCAGCATTGTAATCTATTTTTTTAAGAGGGGAGCCATATATTCCTATTGCTGCTTTACGGGCTTTGAAAAGGAGTAGAGCAATATAAAAGTAATAGCCGCATTCACAATCAGCAATTCCACCCCGATCTTATAATTTCCAAAAAGACTTTTTGAGGTATTTTCCAGCCAGTTAGCAGTGCCTGCGTCTAGGGTTACCTTAGGCAGGTACCATTGGTAATTATTAATTATATCCAGGGCCAATGTAAGGAACAGGGCAATCAAACAGAGCAGCAGCGGCATACGGGAGGCCACATTTCTCTTAGTGAGCAGGCCAAAGGCAAATAATCCGAGCAAAGGTCCATAAGTAAAACCGGCCAGCTTCAGCAGAATATCGATCAGGGAGCCGTTATCTACCTCCCGAAAGAAGAAAATACAAAACAGGAATATAACTGCAAAACTATTGTGCACGATCAGGCGAACCCTTGTCCTGGTCTGTTCATTCCATTCCTTTCTCTTTTGCATACCCAGGATATCAATACAAAAAGACGAGGTGAGGGCGGTCAATGCACCGTCTGCACTGGGGAATAAAGCCGAAATAAGGCCGATGATGAAACAAATTGTCAGGGCAAAAGGCAAGCCACTTTGAATCGCTATGGCAGGAAACAGGTCATCCCCCTTAGCCATGATCCCATGGGATTGTGCATACAAAGCCAGCACTCCTCCCAGGAACAGGAAGATGAAGACCACGATCATTTGCAGCGTGCCCATTACCACCATATTCTTTTGCGAATCTTTGAGGTTGCTCACACTTATATTTTTCTGCATCATTTCCTGGTCCAATCCCGTCATCGCAATGGTAATGAATGCACCCCCCAGAATTTGTTTCCCAAAATGGTTGCCGGACATGAGGTCCGTTGTAAATACCCTGGTAATGCCTTCCCCCGCTACCGCCTGCCAGGCGCCGCCAATACTAAAACCGAGTTGGCCGGAAAGGTAAAAAAGACTTACAATTAAGGCAAGGAGCATAAACGTAGTTTGCAAGGTATCGGTCCATACAATGGTCTTTACTCCGCCTTTATAGGTATATAATAAGATGAGGATCAGGATAATAATAGCCGTAGCTTCAAAGGAAATACCCAGGTCTTTCAGTACGAAGAGCTCTAATACTTTAATGACCAGGTATAAGCGGAGGGTAGCGCCAAGTGTCCTGGACAATAGGAAGAAAGCGGCCCCTGTTTTGTGTGCATTGACCCCCAGTCGCTCGTCCAGGTAGGTATAAATGGAGGTCAGTTTCATTTTGTAATAAACGGGCAGCAGAACATAGGCTATAATAAAATAACCGATCCAATAGCCTAAAACGACCTGGAAGTATCCGAATGCCCCGCCGTTGCCCACAGTTCCGGGAACGCTGATGAAAGTCATGCCGGAGAGTGAGGTGCCGATCATGCCGAAGGCGACCAGCCACCATTTACTGCTGCGATTACCTACAAAAAAGGATTCGTTATTGCTTCCCCTTGAGGTATAGAAAGCAATACCCAGAAGAATTAAGAAATAAGCAATAACGATAGTGAGTAGAATGACCTGATGGCTCATGTTGTTGATTAATGTGACGATGTCCGGTATGAATAAATAGACAGGATACAAATGTAATAGGTTATCTTTAAAATCGGAAAGCTAATGACCCGAGGCAACAAAATTTCCCGCAGATCATCGGAGATTTAAACCGCAGATCAACGCAGATAAAAGATCGGCGGTAATCCGCGCAATTCATCCGCGCAAATCAGTGGGAAAATTGTGATCCCTGGTGTAAAGGATATAACTTTGAACGGTAAATAGTAATGATTATTATGGAAACACAGCGCTACCTGCATTTAAAAACAGAATATGAACAAGCTGCTACAGAGGAAGAGAAGATTGACATCCTTGTAGAGATGACGCTTGAGGTGCGTAATGACGATGCTGAAAAAGCGATGGTGATGGCAGAAGAGATTATCGAGCGTTCTGAAACCATAGATTACCATGCCGGTCTGCCCATAATCCCCTTGCTCGCGAAGTCCCCGC
>CAZFKK010000150.1:4024-4365 GCA_964519735.1 uncultured Taibaiella sp. | reverse complement strand
AAAGGCGCCTGCTATTGGATCATGGGCGAGTATGAAGATGGGCTGGATGTGCTGACGGAAGCCTTTCATATTTCGGAAGAGATCAATGATGATAATCTTAAGGCTAAAGTGCTTAATAATTTTGGCCGGATCTATAGAAACCTGGGCGACCTTTCCAACGCCTTGCTGAATTTCGAAGCTGCGCTGGAGATCAATGAGCGGCTACAGAATGAGCTGAACCAGACCATTAACCTGACGAATATCTCTAATCTTTATTATGATCTGGGTGATTACGATACTGCCCTGGAATATGCCTTGAAATGCCTTCCTATTTTTGAGGGATATAATGATGTGAGCCGGAT
>CAZFKK010000150.1:0-4014 GCA_964519735.1 uncultured Taibaiella sp. | reverse complement strand
GGTAACTATCTATAATTCGATGGGTGATATTTATTTTAAAAAGGAGCAGTATGAAAAATCCCTGCATTATTTTCAAAAAAACCAGGAGTTAACAGAGAAAGATACTTTAGGCCGGTCTTTTGCAGAAAGCGGCCTGGGTAAAGTTTATTATAGGTTGAATGATTTTGAGAAAGCAAGGCAATACCTGGATAGCGCTTTACTGCAGGCGAAGGAACTGGACAATCCTGAAGCTGAAATTATTGCAGAGTTTTATATTGGAAGGTTACACGTGCACCAGGGTAAATACAGCGAAGCTTTATGCTACCTGGAACGGGCTTATGACCTGGCTAAAGATTCCCTGCGCCGGCATGACCTGATGAGCATCCATGAGTTTCTTTCAGATCTGTATGATAAAATGCAGGATATTCCCAAAGCTTTTTATCATCTGAAGGCCTATGAGAAACTTAAAGAGGAAATATTTCAGCAGGCCACCCTGAATAAGTTGCGCAACCTGCAGATCAAAAACCAGATTGAAGTAGCCCAGAAGGAGAAGGAAGTTGCAGAGCGTACCGCAAGGCTGAAGCAGCAGTTTATGGCCAATATGAGTCATGAGATCAGGACACCGATGAATGCTATCGTGGGCATCACCAGGTTGCTGCTGGAAAAAGATCCTAAGCCGGAGCAATTGAAATACCTGAACGCGATACAGCAGTCGGCGGATAATTTGCTGGTAATCATCAATGATATCCTGGATCTGTCTAAGATAGAGGCCGGAAAGATCTTAATGGAGCATATTGATTTTTCATTGCGGGATATGATACACAATATGTATGAGGTGATGTTGATCAAGGCAGAACAGAAGGCGCTTGATTTTCGTTTGGATATAGATGCTGCCCTTCCTGACCGCCTGGTGGGTGATCCTACCCGATTAAGCCAGATCCTGATCAACCTTATCGGGAATGCCATTAAATTTACAGATGAGGGTTTTATCGCCTTATCCTGTATGCTTCGGAAAAGAGAATCAGACCAGGTCGTCCTGGACTTCCATATAAGTGACAGTGGTATCGGCATTTCCCGGGAGTATGTAGATAAGATATTTGAAAGTTTTACCCAGGCCGGAACGGATACGGCAAGGAAGTTTGGGGGAACCGGCCTGGGGCTTACGATCTCCAAACAGTTGGTCGATCTGATGAACGGGGATATATCCGTTGAAAGTGAGCCTGGAGTAGGCACCACTTTCAGGGTGATCGTACCCCTGTCTGTTTCCCGGCAACAAGAAGCTTTAGACAAACCGGAGCAGATCACAGAAGAAATTCTTTCGCGGCTGCGGCATTTGACCATATTGCTGGTCGAAGACAACGAATTTAACAGGATGGTAGCGGAGGATACTTTACGTAGCGTGTTGCCGGATATAAGGATCGATATAGCGGAAGACGGCCGGCAAGCAGTACGGAAGGTAGAAACTACAGATTATGATCTTATTCTAATGGATATCCAGATGCCGGTAATGAATGGTGTGGAAGCGACGCAATATATTCGTACGCAGCTAAGCACACCAGGAAGGGATACCCGGATCATAGCCATGACGGCCAATGTATTGCAGGAAGATGTACAGCGTTACCTGGATGCCGGTATGAATGCTTATATATCCAAACCTTTCCGGACGGATGATCTGTTGTTGAAGATGGCCTGGGTTATGGAACGGAAAGTAACCCCGGCAGCCGGTGTGCCGGAAAGTACAGAGACAGACCAGGTGGCTCCGCTACCTGCTGTTGTTACGGATATGAACTTTCTCAACCAGTTTACCGGCGGTAACCCGGAAAAGAGAAAGAAATATATCAGGATGTTTATGGAAAACGGTGCTTTGTTATTAAATAAAATAAAAACAGCCCTGGCCCAAAAGGATTATGCGACCATTAAGGTGGCCGCCCACTCTCTGAAACCTCAGTTAGGATATATGGGGATCCGGGAGGAGGTCAGTAATATATTTTTAATTGAACAGGCAGCCGGATCAGCAGCTCATTACGATCGGCTCCCCCGGTTAATCAATCAATTGGATCGTTTATGCAGCCAGGCGTTTGCGGAATTAGAAGCAGGAATCGCATAGGTTTTTTTGGTAATTCAAAAAGTATGATTATCTTTCGCAGGTAAAATAAAAATTAATACAACCTATGGCTAGTACATCTAAACGCTATTTATTCCTCGTGGATGATGAACCGATCCAGAATGAAATGTTGAAAGACTTTCTGACAGAACGGTTTCTTTATGAAATTAAGGTATTCGACAACGGAGAAGAAGCATTGCAGCAGATGAATCTGGCCCCTGAGTTGGTGATCCTGGATTATCATTTGAGTGCTCATCAACAAGATGCCCGTAATGGAGTAGAAATATTAAAAGAAATGAAAGATAATTACCCGGAAACCCAGGTAATTGTTTTGTCAGGCCAGGATAAAATTGAAGTGGCTATCGATACTATGAAATATGGTGCTTATGATTACGTAGTTAAAGGCGAAAGTGCCTTTTCCCGCATTGAGAATGTAATCAATAATGCCAGCGAACTGCATAAAATGAAGGTGATCAACCGGGGGTATAAGAATACCATCATTATGCTAGCAACTGTAATCGGATTAATTATCTTAGGCGCGATCTACTTCCTGGTCATTAAGCCCAGAACATAAATAGATGCGGTAATATAGAATAATTAGCAGGGCTGCCCCAAAAATCGGGCAGCCTCTTTTTATGGGGATATATTGCTGTATGCTGATGGCAATAGCTGGGGGATGGAATACTGTTCACTTAACAAAATCTTATCGTAGCTCAATTCCAACATTTTGGTAAACATTGTGTTAGTAGAAAGAAGGTGCTTACCTGGTGTCATCGTAAAGTATTAAAGCAGGAAATATTTCAAAGTGGGATATGCTATAGTATAACGTTTACCAGGGAAAGCAGGTTTTTATTCAATTCACATTCAAAATTGTAAATTATGAACACAGAAAGTCTGAAAGGAAAATGGAATGAGATGAAAGGAAAGCTTAAACAAAAATATGCCGATCTCACAGATGACGATTTGCTGTATGTGGAGGGCAAGGAAGAAGAGCTCTACGGGAAGCTGCAGCAAAAGTTGGGCAAAACCAAGGAAGAAGTTGAAAAGGAACTCAATAGCCTTTCATAAAAATAGCTGTGAGGATATAAAAAGATCCGGTAATCATTGATTACCGGATCTTTTTGTGTTCCGCCGTACCAATTACAAACCGTTTACCGCTTTATTATTTTCTCCGTCTTGATCAGCAGGCCATCTTTGTCCGCTATGCGCAACAGGTATATACCGTCAGCCAGGCTTTCTAAAGACAGGCTACGGCTGTCCGCTTCAACCTCACGGATCACTTTACCGGCCATGTCGGTAAGCGTTACATTCACTTTTACCGGCGAATAGATATGCACTATATCAGCAGTAGGATTAGGATAAACCCGGATCTGGTTTGCTAATGCAGGGATATCTTCTATTCCTGTGTAATTGGTTACCGGATATACTTCGGAAGTCTCCGAACATCCGTTTTCATTGGTAACCACTACCTGGTAATTACCATTTTCGGTTACGGTATAGGTAGAGTCTGTAGCCCCGGCAATGGGTTCGCCATTCAGCAACCATTGGTAGGTAGTATAAGTACCGGTTGTGCCTAATGTAAAGCGGTCTGTAGTAATCACCGGTTTATCCAGAGGTAGAATTGTCAGATCCAGAATGACTGTGCTGTCACAGCCGCTTACATTCGGGAATACTTGCATGTAAGTACCTGTAGCTGTATACACACTATCATTCAACGTATAGCGCTCACCACAGGGTAAGGATGCCGTAAGATAAGAAGAGGAAGTATCGCTACAAACAAACTTCACTACAAACACATCAGCGCTCCCTGAAGTCTGTAGTATACCCCTGCTACCTCCGGGGTTAAAATCGGCTGTGTCCGAAAAACGTCCCGTCCCATACACATTGCCGCTGCCATCCACCGCTACGTTCCATCCCTCATCGGCACCAAT
>CAZFKK010000149.1:5337-7167 GCA_964519735.1 uncultured Taibaiella sp. | reverse complement strand
AAAAGAGGAAGATGTAGTGGAACAATGGTGCTTGAATCTGATCAGGAAAAACAGACTTGTGGGATAGAGTTGAGCTTCATGGAAGTTAACGGGAATATGCCGGTATGTGTACATTAAACTATCTCAAAGAGGCATTGGGTGATTATGGAACATTTGCAGGTTATACACATCTAAACCTAACCCTGCAATATGACTATAAGTACTAATAACTAAAAGTCATGTAGATAGCCTTTTCATTCTGGAAAACGAAGGTGCATCGAAGTTTATTCTTACCTCTCAATTGTCGGGACTCCAACCTATGTCCATAGCTGATATGGTTATCTGTTTTACGCATTTCCGAATTCCAATTAAATAATAGGTATCTGATTATCAATTTTTTGTGTTAGTTCTGCGTTTTGAAATTAAATAAGCGATAAAGGCGCTTGCGGTAAATCTAAACTTCGTACTTCAAAAGGCTTTTGGCGTATTTCAGATAGTAAATATTTATAGCTTGCCCAATGGCTAAAGAGTGTTCATTTTCAGTGACGATACTTGGAATGGCCTTGCTGTCCAATACATAGACAGTTAGACCTGCAGGTGTAGCCAGGACCCCTTCGATCTTCGCTTGCTCTTTTATAATAGTCGAGGATTTGTAATCCCGATAAAATCTGTAAGATTTTGTGTTTATTATTAATGCGTAAAAAATGAGCATGCACAATAGGACAATGGATACATTTATAAATATAAAGTCCTCCATTGAAATTGTTGCTGTGATGTTACTACGAACGATCCTGGGATGCAATACTGAGTACACCAGCCTTCCCTCCCTTGGGGACAGGAGGCTGGTTGTTATAGCAATTACCGAAGCTGTAATGGCTATAATCGCCTTCCTTTTTAGAGGCCTCACATGAGTTTTTAATAACCAGCTACGGCAATCAGCTTCCATCGGGCAAGTAGTTGGGTTGTTCATTGATTGAAGGGATAAAGAGAAGGCTGCTGCTTTTTACCGGCCTTTAGCTGCTACGTCAGCATAAAACCCGAAAATACGGAAACATATGAATCTGGGAAAGTACTAATTATAGGCTCGGGAAGCTAACGTACTTTATGGTAGGCCATAAGCCAACTTTTAGTGCTTGTTTACTGTCTTTGTTATTAATCCACTCATAAATATCATCCAAAATGGGAGATATGGCTATATTTTTCGAATGCTGTTCGGCGGGGTATACAATCTATTCACCAACATCTTCCCGGATAGAATTATAGAAGCCATTAATGATAACGAAATCGGCTTGCATGGTGGGTTACTTAACTGTACTAGCTGGAATATACAAGAACCCGGGATGTGAAGTGGCAATGGTATTTTGATATTGTTAGTTTATTGTATATTATTATTTGTTAATGTCATAATTGTGCCTTATTTCCATTGGGGTGGAATTTTTAATTTATACCCCGTCTTACTTTCCACCTCTTCGTCAAACTGTGCATCTACCATTTTTTTCCTGCCAATTATTTCAGAACCTTTAGCAATCAATGCCATAGAACAGGAATAAACATAAAAGCAATTGCCGCGGAATTCATGGTCAGGCATACGAACACGGGTGACATTGAAGGTGTTCCTATTAAAATGAACTATGCATTGAATTCCGGGTAAGCCGTGAATTGGACTCTTTAACCGGGATACATTACAAACAATATCAGAAGGATACTACGATGAGGTCAGAAGCTTATTATAATAAGGGTCGATAAAACATTCGGCCCGATCAGCATTATGTTTCGTCCGGCATTTGGTCTCTTCTCTACCAGAACATTCCATAAATAAAATAGGCCTGCCAAAGCTTAATTTGCGTAATT
>CAZFKK010000149.1:0-5327 GCA_964519735.1 uncultured Taibaiella sp. | reverse complement strand
CACTACTTCATCCCAGCACTGCCGGGCCATTAAGCCATAACCCCGAAAAGAAATGGAGCCTGGAAGGCGATCATGCCTATTTGAAATCTGCGTTTATAGGCCAGGAGTTTGTATTTGAAAAAGATACAGAAGCAGTTACAAGATGGTGCTTGAATTTAATCAGGGAAAACCGGCTTGAGGAATAGGGATGGTAATTCCTTAAATCGTGTTGAATAATGTTTTCGATTTTAGGGGCCAGAATCAAGGTGTAGTACTTTGGTGCAAAATGTCCACCCAAAACTTAATTTGCGTAATTTCAAGCCCTAATTGCTATCTATGACAGATATTGAGGAACTCATCAGCGAATTGATCAATTTCCGAAATGAACGGGATTGGGCGCAATTTCACAATCCTAAAGACCTGGCCCTGGCTATAAATATAGAGGCTGGCGAGCTACTGGAACTGTACCTCTGGAAAAATGCAGAAGAGGCAAATGAAGAAAAGGTGAAAGAAGAGCTGGCGGATATTTTTTCATTTGCCTTGCTGTTGGCCGACAAGTACGGATTGGACGTAAAACAAATCATCCTGGACAAGATCAGGAAGAACGGGGAAAAATACCCCGTGAATAAAGCTAAAGGAACAGCAAAGAAGTACGACGAACTATGAATAATGCCTTTCCCGGGATATTAATAGACATATCGGAGCCTTACCCCTTCAGTAAAGACGGATTAGAACGGATAAAGCAGAATCGATGGGCCAAAAACCAATGGCCTCTTGTGTATTTTATAGACAGCAAGGGGCAGAAGAAGCAATGCTACATAGGAGAATCGACCAATGCCTTAGACCGGATCGGCAGCCATCTTAACAACAACAAAAAGGCAATGCTTGACCAGGTGTTGCTGATCGGCAGCGATTGGTTCAATAAATCGGCCACGCTGGATATAGAGTCCGCCCTCATTCGCTATATGTCGGCAGAAGGCAGCTACGAATTGCTGAATGGCAATTACGGGCTGCAAACACATAATTATTACGAACGCAAGGCATACAAAGCGGTGTTCCTACAGATATGGGACCAACTGATAGAACGACAGATCGTACGCCGTTCGCTTACCGATATCGAGAACTCACAGATATTTAAATATTCGCCTTACAAATCGCTGAACGAAGACCAGTACACATCGCTGCTCGCAATACTCAAGGGACTTACCCAACAAACGAACCGCATATTTGTAGAAGGAAGTGCAGGCACCGGTAAAACCATACTGGCGACTTACCTGATGAAGTTACTGAAAACGGATATAAGCGCGGCGGTTGATGAAGAGCTGGATAGCAGCAAGGGCACCCTGAGGGAAATACACTACATCAGGCGGTTCCAACAGCAATACCCCAATGCCCGGATCGGCCTGGTGATTGCTATGGATTCATTGCGCAGCACATTGGAAGCTGTATTTCGTGAAATACCCGGATTAAATGCCAATATGGTGATTGGTCCGTCTGATACCCTTAAAGGAGAAAAATACGATCTGCTGATTGTAGACGAGACCCACCGCTTACGGCAATATAAAAATATTACTTTCCGGGGAACTTTTAAAAAGAACAATGAAAAGCTGGGGCTTGATCATACGGGGACCGAGCTGGATTGGATATTGCACAGTAGTAAAAACCAAATATTTTTCTACGATCGCGAACAGGAGGTGCGTCCATCAGATATAGATGGAAGCCGTTTCCTCAAATTATTAAACGACAGGACGGTCCTGAAACTGAGACTTCGTTCGCAAATGCGTGTGCAGGGAGGAGCTGATTATATCACTTTCGTAGACGAATTGCTACGCATCAAGAGGAAAGAGGCAGCGGTATTTTTGATGGACGAATATGAACTGAAAGTGTTTGATTCCATCAGTGATATGCAGCTTGAGCTGCACAAAAGAGAGCGGAAATATGGTTTGTGTCGTATGATTGCCGGCTATTCCTGGCCCTGGTCTTCCAAAAAAGATAAGGAGGCGATGGATATTGAAATAGAAGGCGTACATTTTCAATGGAACCAGGTGAGCCGGGATTGGATCAATTCGCCTACGGCAGTTAATGAAATTGGCTGTATCCACACGACCATGGGTTATGATCTGAATTACGGAGCAGTAATATTCGGGCCGGAAATTAGCTATAATAGGGATAAGCAGTCTATAGAAATCGATCCCAATCAATACCATGATAAATATGGTAAGCTGGGCGTGCATGAGGAGAAGCTGAAAGATTACATCATCAACATCTACAAGAATATGATGTACCGGGGTATCAAAGGTACTTTTGTATATGCCTGCGATCCTGCGTTGCGGGACTACCTGAAACAACATATGCCGGTATTTGAAGCGGAGCCTCTGAAACCGCATGTATTCCATCTATTGTCTGCTGAGGAAGTGCAGCATAACGAGCGGGCAGTTCGCTTTATCGATATTCTTGTCGCCGCCGGCAACTTCAGCGACAATCAACTGCCGGGCCAACAGCAATGGATCGAGCTTCCTGAAGGAGCCGGGATAAAAGACAGAGACCAATATTTCGTCTGTAAGGTAGTCGGAGAATCCATGAACAAGAAGATTAAAAATGGTTCTTATTGCCTGTTTCGCCGTGCCGAAGCCGGCAGCCGGGAAGGCAAGATCGTATTGGTACAAAGCAGCGCCATACAGGATATGGAATTCGGATCGGGTTATACGGTAAAGGAGTACCACAGTACCAAATACATTACGGAAGACGATTGGCGACATGAATCCATTACCCTGAAGGCATTATCAGATGATCCGGGCTATCCGGATATCGAGCTGTCGCAAGAGGCGTTGCATTCCTTAAAGGTAGTGGGTATCTTTGTCAGGAATCTGATTGCATGAAGGAAATTGATTATGGATGCAGTTGTATACGGTGCTGATAGGATAACAGATCTCAAAAAGGTCTTATAAGTCGTATAGCTGCCGAAAGTGTTTGCAAAAGACTTATCCAGGCGTGAAGGCCTATGGGAATAGTGTTATCTTATTATATTTGGGGCAGCAGTGGCCAGATAAAGGTACCTGTCATGGGTGCCTTTGATTTGCGTTTTTGTGTTGTCGCATAATCAAAACCTGAGCGTTTGAAGGGATGCTGTGTACAGGACATTTCCCGGTCTAACATAATTATGTAAGGAATTATTTGAATTGATATTCTGTTAATCGTTGCTCTCCAAACTTCATTAAAATACTTTGTTCAACAGCCCACTTTAAATCCCGACTTGCAGTAGGAGCAGAAATATTTTTAAAACTTTGTAAATAATCTTTTCGATTAAATTTATTTTGACCGATTTTTTCTTTAAACAGAGCTATTCTATCTTCTGTTCGAAGTGTTTTATTTTGAGATTGTAAAAGTTCTTCCAAAGCGTTCAGAATAATTCCAAGCATAAACTCTATAAATGAAGTAGAATTACCTTTTTTGTCTGATTCAGAAAGTTTATTGTAATACTCATCTTGTTTTTGCTTGATTAGGCTTTCAATGGGTAAAAACTCAAAAACAGGATATTGTTGCATTAAAATCAGTGTTTGCCATAATCTGCCCATTCTACCGTTCCCGTCGATAAACGGATGTATAAATTCAAATTCATAATGGAACACACAACTTTTGATTAGAATTAAATCTTTGTCTTTTTTCAGATAAGCGAAAAGGTCTTTCATCAAGCCTTTTACCATTGTTCCATTTGGAGCAATATGCTCTACTTTCGAACCTTTTACTATCCCAACATTTTTAGTTCTTAATTTTCCTGCATTATCAATCAACCCATTCATTAAATCCAAATGTGCTTTTCCCAAATCTTTTAGTTGATAAGGATTAAATTCATTTAATTTATCATAAACCTTTATAGCGTTTTGCACTTCTAAAATATCCTTTTTAGGTGCGATAACACGCTTATTTTCCAACAATGCGGTAATTTGTTCCTCGGTTAAAGTGTTGCCTTCAATTTCCAAAGATGATTGAATAGTTTTTATACGATTCTTTTTTCGTAGTTCGGTGGTGGGTTTATATAAGTGAGTAGCATTAATTTCTCCTATTCTTTCTGAAATAGAAGTAACTAGTTTTAAAATCTCACTTGTAATGATATATGGCGGCTTCATTATCTTTGATACTATCATTTGATAGTATCAAAGATAATCATTAACCAGACTAAGATAGCTACTATCTAAAAAATTATTAGATAGTAATAGTATCATTTGATAGTATCAATACTACAAATTGATTTTTATTTGTAATAAAAAATAGATCCGGAAGCTATATGCTATAGAGCGACAATGCCGGGCAGAAAATTTAAATAAAGCACAGATTAAGGAACTGCGTCTTTCTATGAGCCTACCTATCATTAATGACTTAGGCAAATGGATTGCAGCAGAAATCAGGAACGTACTACCCAAATCACAAATAGGCAAGGCGATGGCCTACTCGGTTAAACGTTGGAATGAACTATCCGCTTACCTCTATGATGGGGACTTAGAAATAGATTATAATCTCGTAAATAATGCACTGAGGCCCGTTTTTTTAGACCAAACTGCACAAAAGCCAATGTTTCGGTCTAAGTATGTATTTATCCTGCCAATACAGAATCGTTCTCCTAATTCATTATATTTCAATAATATATCCGTTATTACACCCTAATTTGGGCAAACCTTCCGGATTTTCCCACGGATTTTCCCACGAAACCTTCCAGATTTTCCCATAAAAGGGTTGCCATTAAACCCGGGAACAACAATATTTCGTTATGTATCAACGATATATCAAATAATCCATAAGTAATGCGCTTATGAATACCCCTGTCCATCTTATTGTAGGACCCCGTCAGGTTGGCAAAAGCACTTTATGCGATCATTATCTCTACATCCAGATAGCATCATCCTTGCAATTTTAATATTTTGTGTTAAATTTTCAATGATGATAAAGCGTCGTTTAGAGATGTCGGCAAGCGGCTGGTACGTGCACCCAAAATCTATGTACGTGATAGCGGCCTGGTACATGCCTTGCTCCATATTCCTGCATATAACGATCTGGTAAGCCATCCCGTCGTTGGCGGCAGCTGGGAAGGTTTCGTGATAGAGAATATTATGGCTGTGGCGCAAGGCAGGGCCTTGCCGTATTATTATCGGACATCTGCCGGAGCAGAAATTGACCTGATTCTGGAATTTGCAGGGCAAGAAAAATGGGCTATTGAAATCAAGCGGAGTTCGGCCCCCGCGCTATCCAAAGGTTTCCATATCGCCTGTGAGGACATTGCAGCAGATAGAAAATTCGTACTCTATTCAGACAAAGACAAATTCCCGATGAGAGACGGCATAACTGCTCTGTCG
>CAZFKK010000148.1:0-7183 GCA_964519735.1 uncultured Taibaiella sp. | reverse complement strand
GCTACACGGAATCCGGTCATGACTTCATCAAAGATCAGCAGGATATTTTCCCGGTCACAAATTTCGCGAAGACCTTCCAGGAATCCTGCCGCAGGAGGAATACAGCCCATATTACCGGCAACGGGTTCAATGATGATGGCAGCTATCGCTCCTTGATGAGCCTGCACCAATGTCTGAACCGCCTCAAGATCATTATAGGCACAGGTAAGTGTATCCTGTGCAGTACCTTCTGTCACACCGGGCACATGCTGTATATTAAAGGTAGCGACACCACTACCTGCCTTGACCAGGAAACAGTCGGCATGGCCGTGATAACATCCTTCAAATTTGATGAACTTATTCTTACCGGTATACCCCCTGGCTAACCTGATGGCACTCATACAGGCCTCCGTACCGCTATTCACCATACGGATCAGGTCCACATTGGGTACCATCCCTTTGATCAGTTCCGCGATGTCAGTTTCAAGCTGGGTAGGTGCGCCAAAAGAAGTGGAGCCTTCTGCTTTATCCCGGATCGCTTTTACGACCGGTGCATAGGCATGCCCCAGGATCATGGGGCCCCAGGAGTTGATATAATCTATATAGCGCTGGCCATCGGCATCATAAAGATAAGCGCCCCGGGCATGATCTATAAAAACCGGGGTACCACCGACACTCTTAAAAGCCCGTACAGGGGAATTGACACCTCCCGGAATAGATTGCTGAGCCCGTTCAAAAAGAGTTTTGCTGGAGGCATAAGTATATATCGGGGGAGTATTGGCTACCGGGTGTTTTGCGGTCATGAGGTACTGGAATGGAGATAGATAATAAGGTAATACAATTTAATGAATGCCACCTGCTCTTGCCCTGGCTAAACATAAAACCGTTCAGGACAAAAGCTTCACGGCATCTTTGGCAAAATAAGTGGCAATCAGGTCGGCGCCGGCACGTTTGATGGAGGTAAGGCTTTCCAGGATGGCTTTGTCCTCCTGTATCCAACCCATTTTTGCTGCCGCCTTGATCATGGCATATTCCCCGCTTACATGGTAAGCGCTGACAGGCACCTCTACGTTATCTTTCACCTCCCTGATAATGTCCAGGTAAGCCATAGCAGGTTTGACCATCACGATATCGGCGCCCTCTTCAATATCCATAAGGGTTTCTTTAAGGGCTTCTTTCCTGTTGGCATAGTCCATCTGGTAACTTTTCTTATCGCCAAAACCGGGAGCACTGTCCAGCGCATCCCTGAAAGGCCCATAAAAACAAGACGCATACTTGGCGCTATAACTCATAATACCTGTGCGGGTATAATGATGTTCTTCCAGGGCATTGCGGATCGCTGCGATACGGCCATCCATCATATCGCTGGGGGCCACAAAATCTGCTCCTGCAGCGGCATGGCTCAGGCTCATTTTTACCAGGGCTTCCACAGTCTCATCATTCAGAATTTCGCCATTGCCTACGATACCGTCATGACCATAAATGGAATAAGGATCCAGGGCAACATCCGTCATGACCACCATATCAGGCACCGCATCCTTGATCGCTTTAATGCTCCGCTGCATCAATCCATCGGGGTTCCAGGCTTCCTTTCCTGTATTGTCCTTACCTTCATCAGCACATTTTACGAACAACAAGACACAGCGGATGCCCATATTCCATAATTCCTGAACTTCCCTGATCGTGAGATCCAGCGAATACCTGAAATAACCTTCCATAGAGGGGATCTCATGAGCCACCTGCCTGCCTTCCTCTATAAATAAAGGAGCTATAAAATCGTTGGGATGAAGCATTGTTTCCGCAACAAGTCCCCTAATGGACGCATTGTTGCGCAATATCCGGTTTCTGCGTTGTAAATACATAAAGGTAAAATTAAGAAAAATCAAAAATGCAACACGACTTTTTTACCAGGAGCTGTAAATGATGCTGATCAGGCCCAGTCCCGGGGATACCGGCACACCTGTAACAGCCTGGCTTCTTCCGACCCCGGCTCCGGCTGGTAATTATAGTCAAAGCGTACTGTGGGAGGGAGGCTCATCAGGATACTTTCTACCCGCCCGTTTGTTTTAAGGCCAAAGAGGGTTCCACGGTCGTGTATGAGGTTAAATTCTACATACCGCCCTCTCCGGATCTCCTGCCAGTATTTATGTTTTTCGGTATAAGGAAGCGCCTTATTCCTGGCTACTATCGGAAGATAGGCCTTCAAAAAGCTGTTTCCATTAGCTTGCTGGAAAGCAAACAATTGATCCAGGGTGAAATCCGGTCCCGGCTTCAGGTAGTCATAAAAGATACCACCAATACCCCGCATCTCAAACCCCCGGTGTTTATTATTAAAATAGGTATCACATTCCTGTTTATACCTGGTATAGAGTCCGGCGCCAAAAGGCGCTATAGCATCTCGGAAGGTTTCATGAAAATGCCGGGCATCGGCTTCAACCAGGTAATAGGGGGTCAGGTCCGCCCCGCCGCCGAACCATTGGTCTATAACCTGTCCCGAGGCATCGTAGAGCTCAAAATAACGCCAGTTGGCGTGTGTCGTGGGTACAAAAGGATTTAAAGGATGAAGCACCAGGCTCAACCCGCAGGCAAACCATGTAGCGCCGTCCATATTTAATTGCTGCCGCATCAATTCCGTCACTGTACCCTCCACAACAGAGGTATTCACCCCGGCTTTTTCAAATAGGTTGCCACCGGCCAGCACACGCGTCCGCCCCCCTCCACCTTCAGGCCGTTGCCACAGCTCTTCGGTAAATCTTTGCCCCGCATCGGCATCCTCCAAAGCATGACAAATAGTATCCTGCAATTTGTGGATATAATCTACCCAGTTTTCTTTACTAAAAGATGGTACCGCCATAAAATAAAGTTTTAAAAAAATTCAAATTCCTTTACCGCATCTACAAAGGCCTTTGCATGGTCAACCGGCACCTGCGGCAGAATGCCATGTCCCAGGTTGGCAATATAGCGCCCTTTACCAAAAGATTGCAACATGGTCTTCACCTCTTTCTGAATCACCGGGATAGGCGACAATAATTTAGCCGGATCAAAATTACCCTGTAGCGTCACCTGTTGGCCGGCAGCCTGTCTGGCAAATGTGGCCGGCACACACCAATCCACGCCCAGTCCCTGCGCACCGGTCTGTGCCAGCTGGTCCAGGGAATGCCAGGCGCCTTTGGCAAAAACAATTACCGGCACTATCCCCTGTAAAGCCTGTACGATCTGGCGTATATAAGGTAAAGCATATTGTTCAAAATCTGCAGGGCCCAGCAATCCGGCCCAGCTATCAAACAATTGCAGGGTATCCGCACCATGCTCCGCCTGCTTTTTAAGATAAGCGATGGTCGTATCTGTGATCATCTGCAATAATTGGTGGGCCAAAACCGGCTGCTGGTAACAAAAGGTCTTGGCTTCATCAAATGTCTTGCTCCCCTTACCTTGCACCATATAACAAAGTATCGTCCAGGGCGCACCGGCAAAACCAATAAGGGGCACCCGCCCATTAAGTTCCTGTTTAATCATTTTGATGGCCTCGAATACATAACCCAAAGATTCGTCAACATCCGGTACGCGGATACGAAGCATATCTTCTGCATTCTTCACCGGGTCCGGCAATAAGGGGCCGGTTTTTTCCACCAATTGTACCTCCAGTCCCATGGCCTGAGGCACCACTAAGATATCGGAAAACAGGATAGCGGCATCTACCCCGATGCGGTCTATAGGCTGCAGGGTGATGGCACAGGCCAGCTCCGGGGTCTGACAACGTTCGAAGAAAGAGTACTGATCACGGATCACCAGGTATTCGGGTAAATAACGACCGGCCTGACGCATCATCCATACCGGTATCCGTTCCGTAGTTTCCCCATTTAAAGTACGTAATAACAAATCATTTTTCAGTACGGGTTGTTGCATGATCTTTGTGTTTTTAAATCCGGATACTTTCCCTGCAGGGTTCACCAGGGATACTGATGAACCAATTGAAGCATATGTTCCTGCGTAGGCAGATCGCTGGTGATAACAGGATGATTACAATATTGATGAATGGTTTGCGTTGTGGTCCTTCCTATGGAAAAAACCACTGTTTGATCAGGAAGACTATTCCGGGAAAAATAACTGTGCACTGCACTGGGGCTAAAAAACAGGATGCCATCAATAGCTTCCCGATAAGTTACGGGGGTCTCTCGGGTACGATAGACCGTCAGCTCTTCTACCCGGATGCCCTGGGCGGCCAGGTAATCGGGAAGCTCATCTCTCCGGCGATCACCACAAAAAAAGACCACCTTATCTATGGCTTCTTTCCAGTTACTGATCTGAAGGGCCAGCGCTCCGGCATGGATGCCTGTTGCCCATATATGGTCCGGAGGTAAATAACGGAGCAACTCCTCCCGGGTAGCACCGGATAAGGCAAAAGCTTTCCAGTCGGGTGTTCTGTCCAGGTATCCGAAAGTAGCACCTACCGCATTGCTGCTGGAAAAAAGTGTGATAAGCGGTAGTGTTGCATAATGATTAAGCTGCAGCCTTAATGCCTCGGACTGTATCGTACTCGTTTCGATAAACGGGATACAGTGAATGCGGATGTGCTGGTCTGCAGCCGCATCCAGAAGGTCCTGCCTGAGGAGCCGCGTAGCGAGTATATGTCGTTCACTTTTCAAAATTCCTGATCTCCGTGACCAATTGGCCGGCACCTTGCGCCCACAATGATTCCGCTGCTGCAGTACCCATATGTATTACCCTCGGATCTTCCAAAGGTAAGGTTTGCTGTATTTCCAGCTTTTTGCGGCCATCGGGGGACAAGATATTGCCTTTGAAAACAACCCCGGTCTCCTTTACTTCAGCTAAAGCGCTGATCGGCGTGGAACAGCCGCCCATTAATGACTTTAAAAAATCTCTTTCTATCCGGGTGCATAAGGCGGTATGTTCCTCATTCAAAGCCAGGCAAGCTTGTGCCGCTTCCGGATCGTCGTCCCGGCAGACCACCATGATGGCTCCTTGTGCCGGAGCAGGCAGCATCCATTCTAACGAAACGGCATTGGCCGGCTTTATGCCCAGGCGATCTAATCCTGCGGCGGCAAAGATGGCCGCATCCCAGTTATGGTCCTGCAATTTTTGTAAACGGGTTTGCACGTTCCCTCTCAACTCTTCTACCCTTAATTGGGGAAAACGATGCAGCAATTGAGCCCTCCTTCGTACAGAGCCGGTAGCAACGACACCCTTCAAAGAGGCCCATTCCTCCCGGTTGTCACTAAAATATCGTTGATCAATATCCTCAGACTGATAGACAAACAGGTCCTGGTAACGTGCCCGCGGTAATACTGCAGCCTGCTGTATGCCCCGAGCCAGTTGAATAGGCACATCTTTCATAGAATGCACCGCTATATCAATTTTACCGGACAATAACTGCGCATCTAAGGTTTTGGTGAATACTCCTTCCACACCCATAGCGTATAAGGGCGTCACCAGGTCAAGGTCTCCCTCACTCTTTACAGGCACCAATACACAGGAATATCCGTTTTTTTCTAAAAGTGCTTGCACCGTACCCGCTTGCCATAAGGCTAACCGGCTATCCCTGGTTCCAATCTTAAGTAGGTTTTTGGGGGTCATTATCAGAGGTTACGGAGAAAAAAAATGGAGGTATGTTTAATTGATCGTTTCGGATAGGTAGCCATTCAACGCTTCTATATAATTACATCCCGGCTTACGCTCTTCCTTGCTCATTTTAAGGGCCATGGTATTCAAGGTACGCTGCACCGCAGTAGGGTCGTAATCTGATGTGGCAGGAAACATTTGCAGGTTCAGCGCAGACAATGTTTCTTTCAGCGCCTTAATGACCGGCACATACTGCCTCATCTGGCACCATTTCAAAAATTCATGAATATAATAATGGATCAGTCCTTCTGCTTTGGGAACCTCCGCTTTCCGGCGGCGCAGCGTTTCATCACTGATCTTCGAGAGATCATCTACATTGGCCAGGCAGATATATGGGTACTCCTTTACTTCCGGATGTATGTTATGAGGGATAGAAAGATCTATCAGTATTTTACTGGCTAATGGCTCCAGGTCTGCCTTGGTCAAAACAGGTTGTGGGGCATTGGTGGCTACGATGATCACATCAGCCTGTTTTATCTGTTGCGGCAACCGGGCATAAGGCGCCCATGCGACACCCAGAGCTTCAGCCAGGCTCCTGGCCTTCTCCTCTGTCCGGTTGATTAACGTGACCCGACTGCTATCTACCTGGGCCATAAGGTTCTTGCAGGTATTCTGACCTATTTTACCAGAACCGATAATCAGGACCCGTGGGGTTTCCCGGTCCTTTATTTTATTCTTCAGGAACTGCACTGCGGCAAAAGCTACAGATACGGTACCGCTGCTTAAATGAGTTTCCGAGCGAACGGCCCTGGAAGACTGCAATACCGTCTGATAGAGGCGCTCCATAAACTGCCCGCAACGTCCGTTCTCCCGGGCATAATGCAAAGATTGTTTGATCTGGCCAACAATCTCATAATCCCCCAATATCTGCGAATCAAGGCCGGCAGCTACATTAAATATATGTTGTAAGGCATCATGCCCGCTTTTTCGATAAGCCTGTTGTTGAAACTGTTGTTCCCCTCCTTCGGTAAAACTGCATAATAAGGTATCCAACACCGCAGGATCTTTGGTAAATCCGTAAATCTCGGTTCTGTTACAGGTGGAGAGTACAAACAACTCCTGGATACCAAAGGAAGGCGCTGCAGCCAGCAGTTGTAGATATTGCTCATTATTAATGGCATATCGCCCACGAAGTGTGGCATCTGATTTCCGGTAGTTGATGCCTGATATCCAAAAATCCGCAATAGTTTTCTTTTCTTCTGTATGCATTATTCTATAGGCTGGAGCGTGTGCAAAGGTAATAAGCAAATCTGATCATTAGCCCTTTAAATTGTCATAACACTGTCATTTCAGCCCTGAAGACGGCTTTTGGCTCTCGTAAAGCGCTGATCTGTCTGATTAGGGCTTACCTTTGCCCCTGCCTTATCGTTTGACATCTTATTATCTGACATCTTAAAAATTGGTTATGTCTGCTACCCAAGCCCTCCTCCTGATGAACCTGGGGTCCCCGGATTCTCCTTCCGTTCCTGATGTACGCCGGTACCTGAATGAATTCCTCATGGATAGCAGGGTACTGGACTTCCCGGCTCCTTTTCGCTGGCTATTGGTCCGGGGAATCATCACT
>CAZFKK010000147.1:0-7269 GCA_964519735.1 uncultured Taibaiella sp. | reverse complement strand
CTACCCAGACTTCTATTTCAGGAGTATCCCGTGCAGCATGGGATATAGTCACCTGGTCTCGGGCTGGATTGGGATACAAGGTAATTGGGTCTAATAATGGATCTATTCTATCAATATTGGTTCTTGGCATATCCACCTGCGCACATTCACCTTCTGTCATTTTTAGGTTGTACGTGGCATCAGTATAGCAATTTAACCAACCTGAAGGAAAACCAATCCCCACCCCGGCATCAAAAAGATGTTCCGTAACTGAAGGGAAAAAGCCGGAAACATTCAATCCCATGCCGCCAAGTCTTTCCACATATCTGCCATTATTTTCCCACCATTGTTCAGTACCGTTATTTTTATACTCCGCCACTCCCCAATTGTAAGAGCAAAAACTATAAAGATCATCTTCGTTTTTACGATCTATACTTCTGATAAACCAGGTATTAAGGGGTGTATTGTCGTAGCCTACCTTCCTTACAGAATCTACGATAAAACAAAAGAAAGTATCTGCTACACAATAACCCGGGTTAAAATGAGGCAAGCATACGGTATCTCCATCCTCTGCTGTAAATACATAAAGGGGGGTAAATCGGTTCAACCATGAATTATACACGAATACAGTGTCTTCATGATCATAAAGGTAAATAGACCTTGTGCCGGCGATATATAATGAATCTGGCTTTTTGCCATTACGTTCATGACGGGTGACTTCGAGCTTACGACAAGACATACCCAGAAGCGTAGTATCCTTTACCACCTTCATATGATCCACCCACTTCTGTTGCACCGTATAATGCTGCCAGAAAAACATATAATCATAATTATCCCCGGCATAATACCACTCTGCCCCTATAGATGCAAATTCTGTTTGGGCTTGAACGGATTTACCTGAAAAAAGGCAAAGAGTAAAGAATAGAAGAATTGTTGTTTTCATAGTACATCTGGTTTAAAAATCCTACTAATGGATCATTAATCACCAAACAAACTTAATGAATTTTTCTAATAGATAACACTTTTATTTTAACGGAGACCAACTCAAGCCGCAAACGCCGCATCTACAGCGGTTCCGATTGTGTATTTTAATATACACTGAATGCCCAGGACGGAGTGAGCTATAGTCACCTGGTCACGGGCAGGATTAGGATAAATGGAAAATATCCCTGGATTTGATACAGGCTCCACGATATCTACGGACTCAGGCCTGTAACGCCCGCTTTGTGTACATCTCTACAGATTATGTATTCGATGACCACCAGGGGCCTTACCGGGAAGAAGCCCCGGTGAATCCCCTAAGCGTGTACGGACGGCATCAACGGAAGCCGGGACCTTAGCACGGTAGATAGTTGTCTTCAAAGAAAATAATCAGTTATTGGTAAGTTGACCTTTACCCGGCATTAGTTTTAAATCTCTGATCAAAATGCATTATTGCTTTTCCAATAATTTTAATTCGTTTTGAATCAGTATGGTTAGGGTTAATTAAATAGTTAAACTCCTGGGGAACTATGCTGCTCGGTACTTTTAAAACTGCCGCTTCATTCTGATTTACAAAATCGTCTCCAATTGTTTGCGTCATTATTGTGGGTGGTTTAGCATTCCATCCTTCGGGAAGGTCCTCTATTTTTACTTCTAAAATTGTTACATCATCCGGAATATCTATTTCAACATAATATCTGTCTGTAGGCAGGTCCTCATTCAAATCTAAATGAACAGAAATTTCCAAAGTAGCCAGCGCTCTGCTTTCTGCAGTGTATACTAATCTCGTATTAATACTGTTCCATCTATATCCTTTAGCCATAGATGCACCAATCCCCTTTAAAGCAACCTGTAAATATTTCTCTCTTTCTATTCTATATACTTTCATTAATAGGTGATGGGTTTTGGGCTGATCTGGAAAACTAACCATTAATGATTAACCTGACCGTTATTTCGTCCATAGTACTAAGCTAAATTTCCATATTCAAGTCTATTGAGGCAAAATACCACCTCACTAATACCTGTAGTAGTATCCAGCAAACTTTCAGGTGTATTTCCTCCCAGAGAAAGATTGGGCTTCCTTAGCCATCTTTGAAATTTTTCTTCCTCTTTATTAAAAACTTCGATACCATAATCGATTAATTCCGTGATTAATAATACGAACTCACTGTCCCTGCTATCCAATAAAGAATGTTCACTTTTTTTCTTATTATAGGTAGTTTGGGGCATGCCAACGATTGATAATATTGATTTTACAGGCCTGCTTAGCCTTTTACTAAGAATTTCCAAGGTACTATAGGGTACGCCTTCTCTAATTATTCCCACCCGCTCCATTTTGTTTGTCCATGCATATACTTTCCCATCTGAAGTCAAACTCCATGAAGAGGAATCCCCTTTCCTTACGCGGGCCTTCTGAATGCTTCTTTTAGTATTGAATGGCTTTGTCCTTATTGATGCCTGTCTCATTTTGCAACATATTTACTGTAAAGATACAATAAAATTGTTTTGTATAGAATTAGAAAAATATTATTGAATCCTTGTAAAACCTTTATAACGACCATAAATCACAAAACATTCTAATATTTTACAAGGATTACCTCTTGAAGAAGACAATAAATAATAAGGTATATTTGCAGAGACCATAAATTATTCGCCATGTTGTCCCAACACCTGTATCACGAAGCCAATTGCAAACATTGCGCCAAAAAGTTTACCAATGTTTTTTGTAAGGCGCAGGATGATGTTATGGAAGAGATACAAGCTGAAAAGATATGTACGCCTTACAAAAAAGGAGAATACATATTTAAAGAAGGAACCCGGCCATTTGGTATCTTCTGTGTCAACCACGGGAAGATAAAGCTGGTCAAAACAGGGGATGATGGCAAAGAACAGATAATACGCTTGGTTAAACCGGGAGACCCCCTGGGCTATCGCTCGCTTCTGAGCAGTGATAAATACAGCGCTTCGGCTGTCGCCCTGGAAAACAGCGGTGTATGCTTTGTACCTAAAGAATTGTTTTTGAGTATCCTGCAGAGGGACAGTGTACTCTCGTTTGAAATGATGAAGTTACTATCCGAGGATCTCAAAAAAGCGGAAATGCAAATCACCAATCTTGCCCAAAAACCCGTCAGGGAGCGTGTAGCGGAAGCTATTCTTTTTATCAAAGAAACTTATGGGTTCGAAGAAGACGGAAAGACGATCGCCGCGTCTTTCAGTCGTGAGGATATTGCCAATTTAGTAGGTACAGCCACTGAAACTGCGATCAGATTGCTTTCCGAACTTAATAAAGAACAAATCATTAAGCTTTCAGGGAAAAAGATTACGATTACAGATTTACCTAAACTGGTTAAAACGGCCAATATCTTCGACTAAAGCTTCCTATAGGGCTGATCCTTCCAAGCCCTGCACAGAAGATGATTAAAATCATATTTTTTCCCCGGATTCCTCATTTTCTGCGAGAAGCTATTGTCCCAATTTTACCTCGTAAAATATTCCGGGACAATGATGATTTTCGAAAACATGGAAAAATGGGCAACCTTGCCTGTAAAAGATGTTACTCACTCACTGACAGAAGTCTATTATCCACAGCTATTCCTGGTATTGGATAGCCTGGGTGAGCAGATCAGAAACCTGGGGACCGAGTTTGATTTCAACCTGGGCTTGTCTATTCATGTAAAAATGAATGAGGAACTGGAAGAGCTGTTCCGCAAAGAAAAAGTGGTTCTACTACCCTACCTGCAACAATTGGAAACAGAACAGAAAAAGTCGGAAGGTTGCAAACCTTTCAAAAATGTAAAAAATAACTATACAAGTCTTCTTGCCCGGTCACGCGAACTTCAATCTTTAACTGAAGAATTGCAGATTCAGGAGCATAGCTCTTCAGATTTATTGAAGTACATCAAAAAGCAGGTACTCCAATTCGAAGAAGCACTGATTAACGTGCAGTACTGCAAGGAAAAATACCTCTTTCGCCGGTTCCGTAGTTGTACCGGCAATTGCAAATCTATATAATATGGCTATCGTCACCAGCAATACCACTTGCTTTCATTGCGGAGAAGCATGCAGCAACCCTTCCTTGTCTATAGGAGATAAATCCTTCTGCTGTTCGGGCTGCAAGAGTGTTTTTCAGCTGTTGCACCAACACGAACTGGACGATTACTATTGTATGAACGAGCAGCCAGGATTGAATATGCCCGATCAGCAACCAGAACGGTTCCAATTTCTGGACGACCCGGCTATCGCATCCTCTATCCTTTCTTTCCAGGACGGTACCCAGGCACATGTTACGCTATATCTTCCGCAGATACACTGCAGCTCCTGCTTATGGTTATTGGAAAACCTGCAAAGACTTCATCCGGCAATCATTACTGCCCAGGTCAATTTCGCCACTAAAGAATTATCTGTAGCTTATCTCTCCGCGCAGTTTTCGTTACGCGAACTGGCCACACTGCTAAGTAGTATTGGCTACGAACCTCATATCTCTCCCAGTACCGCAACCGAAGTTAAGGACAAGAAGCAATTCTCCTCCAGAAAAGCGGCATACAAACTGGGGATAACAGGATTCTGCTTTGCCAATATCATGTTGATCAGCTTCCCCGAGTACCTCGGCATGCAGGAAACGGACTATCCGCAGCTATCCGCGTTTTTCAGGTACCTGAATCTCGCTTTATCGTTACCCGTGGTAGGTTACGGCGCGCGCGAATTCTTCGTCAATGCCGCGTACAGCTTCAGACAACGCTATATCAATATAGACGCTCCTATTGCCCTGGCTATTACGGTCACCTTCCTGAGAAGCCTTTATGAAATCCTCTCCGGCACCGGACCAGGTTACCTCGACAGCATGAGCGGCATCGTCTTTTTTATGCTATTGGGCAGAACCCTGCAAAACAAAACCTATAGCACACTGAATTTCAACAGGGATTACAAATCCTACTTCCCGATAGCTGTATCCTTACTCAAAGAAGGACTGAAAAAGACCACAAGGATTGAAGAAATAAAGGAAAATGATATCCTGCTGATCCACCATCAGGAAGTGGTACCTACCGATGGCATACTGTCTAAAGGCAAGGCTGAGATCGACTACAGTTTTGTCACCGGAGAAAGCCAGCCGGTGACGGTTACTACGGGCAATATTATCTATGCCGGCGGTAAAAATAAAGGCACCATGCTGGAAATCGTAGCCGTCAAATCTTTCAGTCAGAATAGCTTTACCCGCTTATGGAACAATAAGGCATTCGATAAAATACAAACGGATAAAAAGAAGATGACCACGCTCATCAGCCGGTATTTTTCGGCTGTAGTGCTGTTGATTGCCTTTGCTGCATTCCTGTTCTGGCAGGCGAAAGAGCCTGCCCATGCCTGGAATGCATTGACTGCGGTACTAATTGTCGCCTGCCCCTGTGCCTTGCTGCTTACGTCTTCTTTTACCAATGGTTACCTGATGGCCTATTTTGCCAGCCAGGGATTCTTTCTTAAAAACGCAGGGGTAATTGAAGCCATAGCCAAGGTGAACCATATTGCTTTCGATAAAACAGGAACCATAACAGAAGCAAGTCCGGATAAAGTATCGGTAAAGAAGATGGCCCTTACCCCCGAAGAACTGGAGCATTTGCTGTCCGTACTCAGCCAGTCTATACACCCCCTGAGCCAGTCCATCGCAGCCCATTATACTTCGGCGAACGTAAAATACCCGGTAGTTCCCGTCCGGGAAATCGCGGGAAAAGGGATAGAAGCCTGGATCGAAGACCAGTACTGGAAAATCGGAAGTGCCGGATTTGTGGGCATTGACGCTGAGGAGACACCTGGCAGCACGGAGGTATATGTATCCGTTGATGACTCCATAAAGGCCCATTTCCTTTTTTCCAGCCGGCTCAGGCCAGGCATCCGCTCCTTATTGCCATCGTTGCAGCAATATACTTTATCCTTAATAAGTGGTGATAATGAAAACAGCAGGCAGCAGATGGAACAACTATTTCCCAAAGGAGCCGATCTATTATACCAGCAAACTCCTGAAGATAAACTGGAACATATTTTGCAACTGCAAAGCGCAGGTAAAAAAGTGCTGATGATCGGGGACGGCCTCAATGATGCCGGCGCTTTACAGCAGAGTAATGCAGGTATTGCTATGGTGCAGCACTCCTTTTCCTTCAGCCCCGCAGCGGATGCTATAATGAAAGCGACTGCACTCCCGGAACTGCCCCGTTACCTTCGGTTTGCCAGGCTTTGCAAAAACCTGATCCTGGCAGGATTCGCTTATTCCCTTTTATTCAATATTATCGGAATTGCTTTTGCGGTCACCGCCCGGCTTTCGCCTATGATCGCGGCCATACTCATGCCCTCGTCTTCCCTGGGCATTATGCTCATTGCTTTTGCAGGTATTCAATGGATTACCCGTACCCCTAAGGTTCCCGGTACACCAGGTAATCCGCACCTTACCTGCACCACAAAGCCCTGAAGATGACCAAAACATGACGAAAATCATATTTCTACCTAAGCCACAACATTTTACAGTAACCTGGATAAGGTCAATTTTGTACCATCAAATCCATAATTCATGATCATTATCATTTTCCTACTGTCCATCAGTCTCCTTGTAGCCTTAATATTCCTGGGCGCCTATTTATGGAGTGTCCGGACCGGCCAGTTTGACGATGACTATGCACCGGCACACCGGATCTTCTTTGAGGATAAAATAAAAAAAGACCCCATAAATAAAGACCAAAACAAACAAATAAGATGATGCAGACGGAAAAATTCTATTACGACAACAAAATTGTCAAGCAGTTTGGAATAGCCACCCTGGTTTGGGGCGTGGTAGGGATGACCGTAGGTGTGCTGATCGCTTTTCAGCTTGCTTATCCTTCCCTTAATTTCGGCATTCCCTACACTTCTTTCGGCAGGTTAAGGCCTATTCATACCAATGCAGTCATTTTTGCCTTTGTGGGCAATGCAGTTTTCGGTGGGGCCTATTATATTTTTCAGAGAGTGCTCAAGGCCAGGATGCTTCATGACACCCTGAGTAAAATTCATTTCTGGGGCTGGCAACTGATCATTGTATTAGGTGCAGTTTCCCTGGCTATGGGTTACACCACGGGCAAGGAATATGCCGAACTGGAATGGCCTATAGATATACTCATCACCATCATCTGGCTGGTATTCGGGATCAATATGTTTGGCACCATCCTTAAACGCAGGGAGCGCCATCTTTATGTAGCCACCTGGTTTTTCATAGGTACCTGGGTAGCCGTCGCCATGCTACATATCGTCAACTCCTTCGAGGTTCCTTTTTCCTGGATTCAAAGTTACAGC